>JAFXDB010000242.1 GCA_017516305.1 Clostridia bacterium
CGCAGGCGACTGAGGGAGAACGTGCAACTTGCACATTCACACAAACGGAAAGGAATCGCTTACTCCGCCACGACCTGCACCATCGCGGCGCGGATCAGGTGGCTGCCCATCAGGTAGCCCTTCTGCAGCACCATGGCGACCGTGCCGGGCTCACCGGCGTCGGCGGGGGCCTGCATGATGGCCTCCTCCACGTTGGGGTCGAACTTCTCACCCACGCGATCAATGGCCGTGACGCCCAGCTTTTCCAGCACGGCGATCATCTGCTTGTGGGTCATTTCCAGGCCCGTACGCAGGGCGTCGCCCTCGTTGGCAGGGGCAGCCAGGGCCCTTTCCAGGTTATCCAACACCGGCAGCATCGCCTTCACGACGCTGCGCTGACCCTCCGCCATCGCGTCGGTGCGGACGGACTCGTTGCGGCGGCGGAAGTTATCGAAGTCCGCCTGGGTGCGCTGGGCCAGGGCCAGGTACTCATCGGCCTTGGCGGCTGCGGCCTGCAGGGCGGGCACGTCGATGACCTCCGCCTCGACGACCTCCTCCTGCACAACCTCCTCTGCAGGGATCTCCTGCGGGTTCATTTCCTGTTCGTTCATTCGGCTCTTTCTGCCTTTCCTCATTGTTCTTTCCTCGGTTCATGGCCGCTCCACCCGGTTCAACGGATTTTCAGCAGCGTTTTCTCAGCCTTCCAGCCTGGGAACTCCGTCATCCTCCGATGTGCTGAGCAGCTGAGAGAGCTGCCTGCCCATCATGCTCACCGCCGCCAGCACCTCGCTGTACTGCATGCGCGTGGGGCCGATGACGCCGATGGTCCCCTGCTGACCGTTTCCGGCCGTGTAGGTCATGGTGACGATGGAGCAGTCCTCCATCTCCGGCACGCCCGTTTCCGGCCCGATGCGGACAGTGAAGCTCATCTCGCCGTTCTGGCCGATGATGTCCGCCAGGCGGTCGCGTGTCTCCATCAGGTTCAGGAAGGAGCGGGCCTTCTCCATGTCGGAGTACTCGGGGTAGCTGAGCATGTTCGCCGTGCCGCCGATGGCCACATGGGGACGGATGTCCTCCCCTCGCTGCTGCATCACGTCGCCGATGCCCTCGATGAGCTCGGCCTGCGCACGCATGCGCTCCATCAGCAGCGGGATGCGTTCCACTGCCTCCGTCAGCGTGCTGCCGCTGAGCTCCGCCGTCAGGCTCCGGCTGATGGAATACAGCGCATCGCTGTCCAGCTCCTCGCTGACGCGGATCACCGCATCCTTCACCACGCCTGCATCGGTCACGATGACCACCAGCGCGGCATTGTCGGAAACGGACACCAGCTGGATATTGCGGATGCGCGGCTGTGACCCGGTGGGAGGCAGCACCACGGCGGTGTACCTCGTCAGGCTGGACAGCACCTGGGCCGCGTGATCGATCACGTCCTCCATCTGCCTTGTACGCCCGGCAAAATGGGCGCGTACCAGATGCTCATCCTCCTGGGAGAGGCGGCCGGTCTCCAGCAGCTGGTCAACATACAGCCGGTATGCCTTGGCCGACGGCACGCGTCCGGCAGACACATGGGGCTGATCGAGGTATCCCAGCTCCTCCAGGTCACTCATTTCATTGCGGATTGTTGCGGAGGACAGGCTCATGCCGTATTTCTTGGAGATCGTGCGCGAACCCACCGGCACGGCGGTCAGGATGTAGTCATCAATGATGGCCTGCAGAATGCGGAATTTCCGCTCGTCCATCGCCATGCCTTCGCCTCCTTTTTTGACATTTGTGATTGCTGGCAAGATAGCGACCACTTTTGTCATTGTTAGCACTCATTCAAGGTGAGTGCTAATCACAGCTCCTAATATACCCCCGTCTGCCCTCTTTGTCAAGGGGTTGACGGGGGAAATTCACATTTTATTTTCCGTGGCATCCGTTTTCAGGGTAACCGGCGCCAGGGGAAAGCATGCATCAGTACCCGTTGGAAATGCTCTCCAGGGGATCTGCGCCATAGGTGATGTCCAGACTTCCGGCAGGCACAAAGCCCCGCGCCACCTTGCCATTCACCACCGCCTCCACGTAATCCCAGGCGCTGCGGTTGTAGAAGCGTGTCAGATAGGTCACCTGCGTACCGGGGCTGAGCACGGCAATGGAGGCAGCAACGCCGGCGGGATCGTCCGTCAGCACACACTGCTGGCGAACCGTGGCAGGGTTGCTGGCAAAGTGCAGGCTGGTGTCCAGTGGGACGCCGCCGCGCACCTTGTTGCCGTTAATGTACCCCACGCGGACGGAGCCATTGTTGGTTTCGTACATGATCAGCAGCCAGTCGCCCTCCCAGCCTGCAGCGTAGATCGCGCCGTTGGTGGAAACCATCGCCTTGCCGTTGGCGCCGCGCCAGCTGGTGGAATCCGGCGCGGAGTACACATTCAGCTTCTGCCCCGTGCGCAGACGGACATATTCAAAGCCCTGCAGGGTATCAAAGCCGGTGGAGAAGCTGTCCCAGATGGAGTGACCGTAGTCGTTGCCCTTCCCCTTCTTCGCGGCGCGCACCTGCTTGATCAGATCCACATTGTACCATTCGACGCTGGAGAGCTTCGGATAGCAGGCCACCTGATTGCGCGGGTCTGCATTGGGCGTGTACCAGGGCATAGCCCGGAAGTAATTGTCGTAATCCTGACCGGGCTCGAAATTGTAACCATGCCGGGCAAAGATCTCGTTGAAGGCATAGCCCAGGCTTTCGTAATCCCAGTAGTCGATCTCCTCCCACGTCAGCTTGCGCGTATCGCTTTCCGGCAGCACATACATGCGATCCGCCAGCGCGGGCGTCATCATCAGCAGGGCCAGCAGCGCCGCAGCCAGGCCCAACAGCGCTTTTTTCATGCTCCGCCTCCTGTTCCTTCGGTTCAATATACAGTATATACCAGGCGCCATCGCCTGTCAACCATATCAACGAACGACAGGCGGAAATCCCTGCCGCTTTTCCCTTGCCAAATGCCCCTGCCAATGGTAAAATATCGTTGGAGGTGACCCCATGGCCCTGAATATCGTACTGGTCAACCCGGAAATCCCTCAGAATACCGGCAACATCGCCCGCACCTGCGCCGCCACGGGCAGCGTGCTGCATCTGATTGAGCCGCTGGGATTTTCCCTGGCGGACAGGTACCTCAAGCGCGCCGGGCTCGATTACTGGCATCTGATGCAGTACCATGTATGGCCTGACGTGGAGACCTTCCTGCGGGCTCACCCGGAAGCCCGGCTGCATTTTGCCAGCACCAAGGCGCCGCGGGGGCATCACGAAGCTGCCTATCAGGACGGGGATTTCCTTGTCTTCGGCTGCGAAACCCGCGGTCTGCCCGAGAATCTGCTGGAACGGGTTTATGACCGCTGCGTGCGCATCCCCATGCGCCCGGAGGCGCGGAGCCTGAACCTGTCCAACTCCGTCGCCATCGTCCTGTACGAAGCCCTGCGCCAGACGGGTTTCCCCGGCCTGTCCGCCGAAGGCGCCCTGACCGGCCGCGACGAACCTGACGCCCCCTGGCTGGATTACGTCTGACCCAGAGCAGGCTTTTCTCCGACATGTACGTTATATGGATGAAGAAATTCTCCGGAGGCGACCTCATGACCTATTTTGATCACCAACATCCGCAGCAGCCCTATCAGCCGACCTTCCGGCATACTCCCGCGCCCCTGTCCCAGCCCGATGAGGCTGCAGCCCCTGCCTACCCCGTGGATGCGGACGGCGACCGCATCTACACCGAGGAGGACTACGGCGTTCCCGCCGACGGCGACGCCTTTCTCCCTGACGAGGAGGACAATGCCGTCCTTTGCGCTGCTGACCCCTTCACTGTCCAGGCAGGCTACGGTTATCAGGGCAGCTACGAAACCACCGCTCCCGAAGAGGACTGGGATGCGGCGGAACTCCCGGACGAGGAGCTGCTCACCGAGGAGGAACAGGCCGAGCTGCGCCGCAGCAACTGGCGGCTGGCCGCCGGTCTGGCAGACTTTGCCGGCATCATCGTCGGTACCGCCGCCATTCTCGTCCTCGTTGCCCTGCTCATCAGCCTGATCAACTGGCTCATCAACGACGTCAGCCAGACCTTCACCCTCATGCAGATGCCGTTTTGACCGAAAGCACCGTCTGCCCAGCCGCACAAGGAGGTACCGCCATGCCGGAGATTTCCTGGACGCTCTTTGAGGAGCAGGTTTCTGCCTGCGCGCTGTGTCCCCTTCATCAGGGCATCCGCAACAAGGTGCCCGGCCAGGGGGATCGGAATGCGCCGCTGATGCTCATCGGCGAGGGCCCCGGCCAGGTGGAGGACGAGGAGGGCCTGGCCTTCGTCGGCCCCGCAGGGCAGCTGCTGACCCGGATGCTGGCTGCCATTTCCCTGCCCCGCGACCGGGTGTACATCTGCAACATCGTCAAGTGCCGCCCGCCGAACAACCGCGTCCCCACCGAGGAGGAGGCCGCCGCCTGCCGCCTCCACCTGCGCAATCAGTTTTCCCTCGTCCGCCCGGAGGTCATTGTCCTGCTGGGCTCCACCGCCGCCAGGAACATCCTCGGCCCGGACATCCGCATCACCCGCGACCGCGGCAAATGGTTCGAACGCAAGGGCGTCCTGTTCCTGCCCACCTACCACCCCAGCGCCCTGCTGCGCGACCCGGCCAAGAAGCGCGAGGCCTGGGAGGACATGCAGCGCCTGCGGGACAAGCTGATCGAACTGAATCTGTACGCCGATATCTACGGAGGCAGCCCATGAGAGAGATTACCGCCATGAAGCCCGAATACCTGCAGGCTTCCCTCGACCTGGTGGAGCAGGTCTTCACCGAGCATGAGAACGCCGGGGAGGGCAAGCTCGTCCGCCGCCTGGTGGAGGAGATCCGAAGCAAAAAGTACTATTTGCCCGGGCTGGAGCTGCTGATGCTGGAGGATAGCGCGCCCGTGGGCTATGCCATGTTCAGCCGCTTCCACATCGGCGGCAGGCACGATGAGCGCCTGCTGCTGCTCTCCCCCGTGGCGGTGCGCACGGACCGCCAGCGCCAGGGGATCAGCCGCGAGCTGATCGAGTACGGCTTTGTCAAGGCCCGCGAATTGGGCTTCACCGCCGTGCTGGTGGAGGGGAATCCCGCCAATTACCGCGCCCGCGGCTTCGTCACAAGCGTGGATCACGGCATCGTCGCCGCCCCCAGCGTCCACCTGCCCCACCCGGGCTGCCTGATGGTGAAGGAGCTCACCCCGGGCGGCCTCTGCGGCATCACGGGCGAGGTGGAATACTCCGTCTATGGGGCCCTCTGCTGATACGCATCCTGCTTTACAAGGTCTGTGCCCTGTCCGGCACAGGCCTTTTCGCATCTCCCGGTGCGGCAAAGGGCAGAATTCGGCAATTATTGTCCATCATTTGTCCTGGCGCGGCATATCCAGACCGCAGACGCATGTGCTATAATGTATACAGACTTTTGTGTTCACACGACAACTGCACATGGAGGTAGATGAGATGAACATGCAGTGGCCCCTGGATACCGCCGTATCCTTCGATCCCTATTTCGGCGAACCCGGCCGCGACGGCGATCAGTACTACAAGGTGCTGCCCGATGGCAAGGTATTCTTCCGCATCAAGGCCCCCGGCGCCGCCGAGGTTGCCATCGACCAGTTCGGCTACATCACGCCCCTGACCCGCGTTGACGTCAACATGTGGGAGGGCGCGGTGGAAATGGGCGCCGGCTTCAAGTACTTCTTCCTCAAGGTGGACGGCTGCGATGTGCTGAACCCCTACCTGCCCATCGGCTACGGCTGCTGCCGCCCGATGAATTTCGTGGACGTGCCCGTTCCCGGGGAGGACTGGAATCAGCTGCGCGACGACGTTCCCCACGGCTCCGTCGCCCGTCATTACTACTTCTCCACCGTTTCCGGCAAGACCGAAAGCTGCCTGGTGTACCTCCCCGCCGCCTACGATGCGCAGAAGAAGTACCCCGTCCTCTACCTGCAGCACGGCTACGGCGAGAATGAAACCGGCTGGGTCTACCAGGGTCACCTGGCGCGCATTGCCGACAATCTCCTGCACGAAGGCCGCATGACGGAGATGATCATCGTCATGGGCTGCGGCATGGTGCAGCCCCGCGACGGCAACGCCCGCGACCTGGGCCGCCAGCTCTTCCCCCAGGTGCTGCTGACGGACCTCATCCCCTACATTGAGGCGCATTTCCCTGTGCTGACGGACAAGTGGAACCGCGCCATGGCCGGTCTGAGCATGGGCAGCTACCAGACCAGCATCGTGACCCTGAGCAACCCGGACAAGTTCGGCTACGCGGGCGTGTTCAGCGGCTTCCTGCGCTTCCCCCGTCCCGACGGCAGCCGCGAAGCCCACCTCGACCTGCTGGAGGACAAGGAGAAGTTCAACGAGAGCTTCCGCGTGTTCTACCGCGCCATGGGCACGGAGGACAACTTCTTCCAGTCCTTTGCCAACGATGACGAGATGCTGGAGGGCAAGGGCCTGAACATGGAGCGCCAGCTCTTCCCCGGCGGACACGACTGGAGCGTGTGGCGCCGCTGCATCTATAACTTCCTGCCGAAGATCTTCAAGTAAGTCAATCAAAAACAGACGGCTCGTCCTCCCATTGTCCGGGACGGAACGGGCCGTCTGTTTTCATTGCTGCCGTTCAATCTCCTGCAGCGCCATTTGCAGCTGGTCGAATATCCGTGCATTTGCCGCCAGATGAGGCATCGCCCGGTCGTAGACCACCTCGCCGCCCAGAATGCTGCCGCACCTGCCGCCCGCCTCCTCCACGATGAGCGTCGCCGCGCAGTAATCCCAGGGCTGCAGCCGCCATTCAAAGTGGCCGTCGCTGCGTCCGGCCGCCACGTCGCACAGGTCGATGCAGGCGCTGCCCGTGCGGCGGAAGTCCGCAATCTGCGGCAGGAGCCTGCCCACCGTGCGGCCCGTCAGCTCGAACAGCTCGCTGTAATAGGGGGCGCTGCCCAGGCCGATGACCGCCTTCTCCATGGGCGTATCGGACACGTGGAGCCGCACGTCGCCGCAATATGCGCCCCTGCCGCGCTCCGCGTGATACATCTCGTCCCGGTAGGGGTCGTAGATCGCGCCGAAGACGGGCATCTTCCCCTCCACCGCGCCGACAGAGATGGCCGAGCACCTTCTGCGGCGGAAGAAATTAGTGGTGCCGTCGATGGGGTCGATAATGAAGGTCAGGCCGTCGCCAAGGGTTTGACCCTCCGCCTCCTCCGCAAAGAAGGCCGCGCCGGGGTACGCCCTCGCCAACTCCTCCAGGAGAAAAGCCTGCACCGCCACGTCCGCCTCGGTCACAAAATCCGCGTGGCCGCCCTTGGCAAAGACCTGCGGATTCTCAAAATCCAGCATCAGCCGCGCCGCCCGGCGCAGAATGCCGTCAAGTGCCTTGTCCATTGTCGCCCTCCAGATGCAGGATGATGATCTCGCACCCGCAGCCGATGCGCGGGGCCCAGGTGGCATTGGTCGCGCCCCTGGAAACCAGGAGCCGCCCGCCATGGTAGAAGCCGCTGGTCAGCCGCGGGAAAAGCCCCTGACCCGGCGCATACACGCCCTGCCTTCCCAGGCGCACCTGCCCGCCGTGGGCATGCCCGGCCAGCGTCAGGTCGATGTCATGATGCTGCACATGCCGCGCAAAATACTCCGGGTGATGGCACATCAGCAGCCGGAATTTGTCCTTCTCCGCCGCCATGTCCGCCACAAAGGGCGCCGCCTCCTTCGCATTTTTCCGGGAGGACAGCCCGCCCAGCAGGATGCCGCCGAATTCCACATACCGGTCGTCCAGCACCGTTGCCGCCGTGCGCTGCACCTGCGGCCAGAATTCGTCATGGCGCGGGTGCTTCCATTCATGGTTGCCGATGGCGTAGAACACGGGCGCGATGCGCGTGGCCTCCTTCAGGAAGCGCAGACCCCGCTCATACCCGCCGGAATGCCGGTCCACCAGGTCACCCGGGAGGAGAATGGCGTCGCTGCCCTGCAAATGGGGCAGCAGATCCTCCCACAGGCCATCATGGAAATCGGAAACCACCGCCAGCGTCAGCGGCTGACGGATCTTCCGCGATCGCACGGTGATGTGATTCACCTGCCTGGGCAGGGTGAGATTGCGCTTCCGCAGCGCCCCGGTGATCATTCCTCATCCCTCCCGATGGCCTTCTTCACGCCGATGATGAGCAGGCCCAGCACCAGCATCGCCGCCGCTGCGCCGTACCAGAGGATCCCCAGGCATGCCAGCGCGTTCTGCCCCTGCAGCACGGCAATGTTGCTGAGCTGCGCCAGCATTCCCGGAATGTCCAGCAGGATGACCGGCACGCTCAGCGCCGCCTGCATCAGCCCCGCCGCCATGAAGATGCTGCCCGCCGCCCGATGCGCCAGGAGCATCAGCAGCACCGCCAGCACGGTCAGCACCCCCGCCCCGATGAGCGCCGCCTGACGGATCATCGGCAGCGGCACCACCTCCTGCGCCGCCGTCAGCAGCATTTCCGTCACGCTCCGGCGCAGCGGTGTGACGGCCTCGCACACCGCCACGTCGATGGCATAGGCCACCTCGTCCCGGGCGATGGCACGCCGCTGCGTCTCCTGCGTCAGGGCGATGAAGCCCTCGTCCGCACGGATGGCCGCCACCAGCTCCGCCTCCTGCTGCGGGGTCAGCCAGGACGGCATGGCCAAGTCCGCCTCCGCGTCGCTCCAGATATCGCCCCACCAGGCCACCGCCGCCAGGCTCTGCAGCCGGGCCGCATCCTGCGTCCACGGGGTCAGCAGCTCCGGAGACAGCTGCCAGCGCTCAGTCATTTCCGCTGCCGCCTGGTCGATGCGCTGCTGTTGAAGGTCTCTGAGCATGCGGGTTTCCCCTACCTCCAGCGCAAAGCGTTCCGTCGTCACACAGCAGAATACCGCCAGCACCGCCGCGCCCATCAGGCACAGCACCGCCAGCACCGCCGCCAGATACCGCATCAGCCCCTTCATCGGATCACCACCAGCTTCAGCGCCGCGAAGATCGCGTTTTTCACCGTCGGGCCGGCCAGATAAATCCCTGCCGCCATCAGGGCCGCCAATGGCGCGCACAGCGCAAGTGTGCACAGAAGAGGGTGCCTGTCCTGCATTTCAATTCAACTCCTGTTCTCAGTGATGGCGGGTGCTTTCCCTGGTGCGTCTGCGCTTTTTCTGCACGCCATCGTCCGGCGGAGCCTCGCCGCGCAGGGCCATCATCTGGTCACGCAGCTTCGCCGCCTTTTCGAAGTCCAGTTCCCTTGCCGCGGCCAGCATCTGGCTCTCCAACTGCTGCACCAGTGCGGCGACCTCGTCCTCCGTCATGGCGGCGGGCGCGGATTCCTCCACCTTCTTTGTGATCTCCAGCACCTTATGCACGGCATTGCGCACCGTCTGCGGCGTGATACCGTTCGCCTCGTTGTAAGCCTGCTGGATGGCGCGGCGGCGCTCGGTCTCCGAAATGGCCCGCGCCATGCTGTCAGTCATGCCGTCGGCGTACATAATGACACGGCCATCCACGTTGCGGGCCGCGCGGCCAATGGTCTGCACCAGGGACGTGGTGGAACGCAGGAAGCCCTCCTTGTCCGCATCCAGGATGGCCACCAGGCACACCTCCGGCAGGTCGAGGCCCTCGCGCAGGAGGTTGATGCCCACCAGGATGTCGTACTCGCCCAGGCGCAGCCCGCGGATAAGCTGCATGCGCTCGATGGTCGTCACGTCCGAATGGAGGTAGCGCACGCGCATCTCCATCCCGCGCAGATACTCCGTCAGGCTCTCGGCCATGCGCTTGGTCAGCGTGGTGACCAGCACGCGATTGCCCTTGCTCACCACCTGCCGGATCTCGCCCACCAGGTCGTCCACCTGGCCGGTGGCGGGGCGGACGGAGATCTTGGGATCCAGCAGACCCGTGGGGCGGATGAGCTGCTCCACCGTCTGCTGCGTGCGGCCCATTTCGTAGGGCCCGGGCGTCGCGCTGACATAGATGGTCTGCCCCACCCGCTGCTCGAATTCCTCAAACAGCAGCGGACGGTTGTCAAAGGCGCTGGGCAGGCGGAAGCCGTACTCCACCAGCTGCTCCTTGCGGGCGCGGTCGCCGTTGTACATCGCGCGGATCTGTGGCACGGTGACGTGGCTCTCGTCAATGATGCACAGGAACCCCTCAGGGAAATAATCCAGCAGACAGTAGGGGGCGTCGCCCGGTTGACGGCCGTCAAAATAGCGGCTGTAATTCTCAATGCCGGAGCAGTAGCCCACCTCGCGGATCATCTCGATATCGTAGTGGGTGCGCTGGGCGATGCGTTCGGCCTCCAGGGGCTTGCCGTTTTGCATAAAACGATCCACCGCTTCCTGCAGGTCGCGCTCGATGACGGCGACATTCTCCTCCAGGTGGCTCTTGTCCGTGGCGTAGTGGGTCGCGGGGAACACCGCCGCGTGCTCCAGCTGGGCGCGGACATGGCCGCTGGTGACCTCGATCTCGCTGATGCGGTCGATCTCGTCCCCGAAGAACTCAATGCGCAGGCCATGCTCGTTCATGCCGGCGGGGATGATCTCCACCACGTCGCCGCGGACGCGGAAGGTGCCGCGGGCAAACTCGATATCGTTGCGCGTATACTGGATGTCGATGAGCGCGCGCAGCAGGTCGTCCCGCTCCATCGCCATCCCGGGACGGAGAGAGATCATCTGACCCTCATACTCGCTGGGGTCGCCCATGGAGTAGATGCAGCTGACGGAAGCGACGATGATGACGTCCTTGCGCTCCCGCAGCGCCGCCGTGGCGCTGTGGCGCAGGCGGTCGATCTCCTCGTTAACGGAGGAATCCTTCTCGATATAGGTATCCGAGGAGGCGATGTAGGCCTCCGGCTGATAATAATCATAATACGAAACGAAGTACTCCACCCGGCTGTCCGGGAAGAAGCCCTGCAGCTCCGTGCAGAGCTGGGCAGCCAGGGTTTTGTTGTGGGCAATGACCAGCGTCGGCCGCTGCACCTTCTCGATCACGCTGGCCATGGTAAAGGTCTTGCCTGAGCCCGTCACGCCCAGCAGCACCTGCGCGTCCAGGCCCTCCTGCACCCCCCGCGCCAGCGCCTCAATGGCCTGGGGCTGATCGCCCGAGGGCTTGTAGGGGGCCTTGAGAACAAATTTGCCGGTCAGTTCACTCACGTCTGCACCTCCCATTTCTCATATTCGCCGTATGTTTTATCTTACCACAGACCGCGCCCCTTGTGAAGGGGAACGCTGAATTTGCTCCTGCTCCGTCTTCTCACCCATTATCCCCCTCATTCTCCCATATTTCACCTCATTTCTCCTGAATCATACCTCACAATCGTCTCTCGCTGTTCATGGGGTGGACATGTCCTGCAGGACATGCTATGATAATCACGCAAAGGGGGCACATACGATGGACATGATGAAGATGGGCGCATTCCTGCAGGAGCTGCGCCGGGAGCACAGCCTGACCCAGGAGCAGCTGGGCGAAAAACTGCATGTGAGCAGCAAGACAATCTCCCGCTGGGAAACCGGAGCCTATATGCCCCCGGTAGAGATGCTGTCAGAATTGTCAACACTTTACGGGCTGACCATCAACGAGCTTGTGGCCGGGGAGCGACTGACCTCCGAAGCCCTGCCTCTGGCAGCCGAGGAGAACCTCGCAGCAGCCTTGAAGGAGCAGCAGGAATTCCAGCTCAGCGAACAGAAGCACTTCTGGCAGGAGAAATGGCTGCGGGATCACCGTTGGGCCATCGCGGCGCTGGTCGGCGTGTTTAGCGGCCTGACAGTTTTCTTCGCCTTCATCCGGCGCAGCGATATGGTGGCCATCATCGCCCTGCTTGCCATCGGTCTGACCATCTTCCTGCGCAACCGCCGCGACGGCTATGTCGAGCATCACCTCTATGATGACAGGATTGACCCATAATCGCGGCACTTCACAATGCTCAGAAATTTGGTCAGGAGACGTACAGATAAGCATTTGCGACCGTCAAAGGTGCCACAAAGGCAAAAAGAGCATTCACCCATCACGCCTCCCCAACATTAAGTTCATTGAAGGCGCAGGTATCAGGTGAATGCTCAGGCAATACATATACAACTGCATGTATCACATATCGCATTCTCGAATGAAATGCATCATTTCATCCATCAATGATTTCCTCCACTGCCATGCACCACCATGTCCCTCTCCGGGAACTTCAAGCAGTCGAGCGCTCTTGCGATTCTCGGCAAGCTGTATATACAGGCGACGGCTATGTTCTACCGAAACCACGGAGTCCGAAGTGCCATGAATCAGCATCATTGGCGGAATTACTGCATCAGGTGAGATGTACATTTCACAGGAAGCCTCCGCTGCCCTTTCAGGCACAGCAGACAGATCACTCACACCCAACAGATCGCAGGAGGGCTTACCGCCACACAGCGTCATCTCTGTCGGGGCAGATACGCCAATCACTCCGCGCAGGGTAAAATCTGCTGCTGCGGTAATCTCCTTCTGATGGGCCAATGCCGTCAGCAAGCTAATATGTGCCCCGGAGGATTGCCCTGCCAGAAACATCCTGTGCGGATTGATATGCCAGCGCTCAGCATCGCCAGCAATGTGATGCATGGCGTCAAGCAAGTCTTCCACCTGCGCCGGAAACTTCGCTTCTGCTGAACTCCGCACCTGCACTGCTGCTACAACAATACCTCTCTCTGCCAGCTTTGCCCATTGCGGCACGCTATTGTACATTTCCTGTCGATACCACGCCGCCCCGGGAACAAAGAGTAAAACAGGATAGTTTTCATGATCCTGCCAGTTCCGGCGGTACGGGAAGATGATCTGCAAGCACAGTTCCCCTGTATTGCGCTGTGCATAAGGAATATTCGGCGCATAAAGCCACTCAATATCCGCCGGAAGACCATACTCGTTCATTGCTGACATGATATCACCTCATATTCAATATTCATTTCATTATACCACATCCGCCGCGACCTGTGAAGAGCGACAATTACATAGGAAAACCCACCAGGCAATTTCGCCAGGTGGGTTTATGCATTTACTTTTTCAGCCGCTTGTCGCACTTCTTGGCCAGCCAGGTGCCGAAGGACTGGATCAGCTGGACGATGATCACCAGCACGATGACCGCCGCGTACAGCACCGCGTACTTGTAGCGGTTGTAGCCGATGGTGATGGCGATCTTGCCCAGGCCGCCGCCGCCGACCGCGCCCGCCATGGCCGTGTAGCCCATGATGGTGGTCACGGCCAGGGTGAAGTTGGTAATCAGGCTCGGCACGCTCTCGGGCAGCATCACCTTCAAAAGGATCTGCATGGGGGTCGCACCCATGGACTGGGCCGTCTCGATAATGTTGGGGTTCACCTCGCGCAGGCTGGACTCCACCAGGCGCGCCACGAAGGGGAACGCCGCCACCACCAGCGGCACGATGGAGGCCGCCGTGCCCACCGCCGTGCCCATAATCAGGCGCGTCAGCGGAATGACCATCATGATCATGATGAGGAAGGGAATGGAGCGCAGGAGGTTGATGACGACATTGATCGTCTTCATGATCCAGCCCGGCAGGGGGAACACGCCGTCCTTGTCACCAGCGACCAGCAGCATGCCCAGCGGCAGGCCGATGACGATGGCAAACAGCGTCGCCAGAATGGTGGTGTACAGGGTTTCCCAGGCGGCGAAGGCAAAATCGGATTTGATGATCTCCCATGCCTCCAGCAGGCTCTTCTCAGTAAAGGCCCTTGCGAACTGATTCATGCCTGCACCCCCTTGTTCTCAGCGTAGTTGACTTCCACAGACACGGTGACGTCCGGCGTCTGGCGGAGGAAGTTGACCGCCTTTGCCAGCTCGTCCGGGCCGCCGGGGATCTCCAGCAGGATGTAGCCGTAGGCCCTCTCGCCCACCGCGCGGGTGGATGCGCCCAGGATGCTGGCCGCGATGCCGGTCTCCAGCGCCATTTTGGCAATGAGGGGCTCGTTGGCGGCAATGGCGCCATTGAAAATGATGCGCACGCGCTGGCCGTGCTTGTCGCCCAGTGCCACGTTGTTGTTTGCCATTTCGGGGTAAACAAGGTTCTTGGTTGCCTCGGCCTGCGGATTGGCAAAGACCTGGGCCACCTCGCCCTCCTCCACCACTGCGCCATGCTCCAGAATAGCAACACGGTTGCAGATCTCCTGCACCACGCTCATCTGGTGGGTGATGACGATAACGGTGATGCCCAGCTTCTTGTTGATTTCCCTGATCAGCTCCAGGATGGCATGGGTGGTCTTGGGATCCAGAGCGCTGGTAGCCTCGTCGCACAGCAGCACGTCCGGGTTGGTGGCCAGGGCGCGGGCGATGGCAATGCGCTGCTGCTGACCGCCGGAAAGCTGCGCAGGGTAGCTGCGGGCCTTGTCCGGCAGGCCCACGATCTCCAGCATCTCCAGCGCACGGGCCTTCGCCTCGGCCTTGGGAATGCCCGCCAGCTTCAGCGGCAGCATGATGTTCTGCAGGCAGTTGCGCTGCATCAGGAGATTGAACCCCTGGAAGATCATCGTCACGCGGCGGCGGGTGGCACGCAGCTCCTTCTTGCTCATCATGCCCAGATCCTGCCCATCCAGGAGGACGGAGCCCTCCGTGGGGTGCTCCAGCATGTTGATGCAGCGCACCAGCGTGGACTTGCCCGCGCCGGACATGCCGATGATGCCGTAGATATCGCCGTTGTTGATGGTCAGGGACACATGGCGGAGCGCGTCCACCGGGCCATCGGCGGTGGTGAAGCTCTTGGAGAGGTTGCGCAGTTCGATCATGGGTTCAGCCTCCATAACGCAAGGGACACCGGCAGCCGTCTCTGATGCAGAGCAGCTGCCGGTGTGATTTTCATTGGGGATCGATTACTCAGCCGCGGGCAGGCCCAGGGCTTCCAGGGTAGTCTGCTGACCACCATACAGACCCATGGGCTCCACGTGGATGGGCGCGACGACCACGATGTTGGTGCCGTTCTCGGCGTTGAAGTTATCCTGGTAGGGCGTGTGGGCGAAGTAGTTGGCGAAAACCTCACCGGCATCCACGGCCATGTTGGGCATGATGTAATCGGAGAACTCGATCACTTCCAGCTTGATGTCCTTGGCAGCCAGGATTTCCTCGGCCACAGCCAGGATCTGGGCATGGGGCGTGGGGGAAGCGGCCACGGTGATGGTGGCACCGGCCAGGGCGGCGTAATCCACAGTGGGATCATAGCCATCGGTGGGCTCGGCCACGACGGACACGGCAGCGCCGGCGTAGGTGGCAGTGATGTAGTCAGCAACCTGCTGGCTGTACAGGGCGGCAGCCAGGGCCTTGGCAGCATCGGTGGCCTCGTTGCCGGCATTGACGCACAGAACGTTGGCATAGGGGGAATCCGCACTCTCGATCAGCAGAGAATCCGCCACGGGATTCAGGCCGAAGTCCAGGGCGAAGTTGTTGTTGATGATGGCGTAGTCCACGTCAGCCATGACGTTGGGAACCATCGCAGCCTCGACCTCATAGAAAACGATGCCCAGGGGGTTCTCGACGACATCAGCAGCAGTGGCAGTAATGCCGGCTTCAGGATCAAGCTTGATGATGCCGTAGGACTGCAGCAGCAGCAGGGCGCGGCCCTCGTTGGTGGGGTCGTTGGGCACGGCGATGGTGATCTCATCCGCCAGGGCGATGGAAACAGACAGAGCCAGCACGGCAGCCAGGATCAGGGACAGGAACTTCTTCATGACAGTCTCTCCTTTTTTGTTATAACGTGTACGCACTTTCCATGGGGGAGCATTCATCTGCAGCAAGGTCGCATTCGTCTGCTCTCACGGTTGATGTGCGCCATCAGGCAGGCTGTATTCCGCATTCGGAAGGACTCCTTTCGCTGAAGCAGGGTAGAAAGATGCATCCGACAAAAAAGAGGAAGTTGCCATCTCTTCGATGCAGCTTCCTCTCTTTCCGCCTTGCACCGGTTTCTTACGCTCTTCCGGTTCAGCGGTATCAGTCAGCGCAGCGAAGATTTGCACAGCAACGCATGCTCATGCGGCACATGCACATGGGCATCAGCATGGACATCGCGGTGCGGTTCATCTTCATCACGCATGCTCCCTTCCTCAGGAAATTACTGAAAGCATACCATGTCCTTCCGGTTTTGTCAACCCCGTCCGCTGTACTGATGATGTATTTTACATGTATTTCGTCCATTTTCCCCATCTTATCCATACTTTCCCGTTCCTTCAGCAGCTTGTAAATTCTTCCCTCCCTATTGCAAAAGGCGACAGGAAACGTTACAATAAAGTATCCTACACACTCATGACCGAGAGGTACCTGCCTATGAAGCGATTCCTGTCCCTGCTCCTGGCGCTGATGCTGCTGCCCGCCTGCGTCCTGGCGGATGATGACGGCACAGCCGGGGATGTGGCCATTGTGGTGGCCGCCACGCCCCTGAGCCACGGCGACTTCGGCGAAGAGGTTGCCAGCCTGCAGCTGAAGCTGAGCGAGCTGTACTATTATGACGGCGAGATCACCGGCTCCTTCGGTGATCTGACCCGCGAGGCGATCAAAGCCTTCCAGGCGGATTTCGGCCTGGAGGTCACCGGCGTTGCCGACGCTCAGACCCAGGCGCTCATCTTTGCAACAGCGCGCCGTCCCCTGCGCCTGGGCTGCACGGGCGAGGACGTGCGCCTGCTGCAGATGCGCCTGACTGCCCTGGGTTATTACAGCGGCAACCTCTCCGGCACCTACCTTCCTGCCACGCAGGACGCCGTGCGCACCTTCCAGCTTTTCAGCGGCGAGACCGCTACCGGCAATGCGGACGTGGACACCCTGGCGCTGCTCTTCTCCGAGAGCGCCATCACCTTCGCCGACGGCCTGGCCGCCCAGCCCACTCCCGCCCCCGATGCGGCGACAGAGGAGCCCACGCCCGTCCCGGAGCCCACCCCCATGGCGGAGATCCCCTATGTCAAAACGCTGAAATACGAAATGACCGGCAGCCTGGTCAAGCAGGTGCAGCAGCGCCTGACCGACCTGGGCTTCTATTCCCACCGGGTCAGCGGCAACTATCTGGGCAACACCCGCAACGCCGTCAAGGCCTTCCAGGAGCACAACGCCCTGAAGGCGGACGGCATCGTCGGCCCGGATACCTGGAATGCCCTTTTCAACGACCCCGACGTCCGCGGCGCGGATGACGAACCAAAGCCAGCGCCCCCCGTCCCCTATGCCATCACCGTGGATGTGACCAATCAGGTCACCACGGTCTACGGCCTGGATGAAAATGGCGAGTACACCGTCGTGGTGCGGCAGATGCTCTGCTCCACCGGCACCAAGGCAAACCCCTCCGACGTGGGCGACTGGGTGCTGACGGGCCGCGTCGCCCGCTGGTGCGATTTCCCCCAGTGGGGCGGTCATGCCCAGTTCTGGACGAAGATCAATTCCTCCATCGCCTTCCACTCCGTCATCTACAACAGCTATGACACGATGGATCTGAGCATCAAGAGCTACAACAACCTGGGCAAGCGCGCCTCCCACGGCTGCATCCGTCTGACGGTTGCCGATGCAAAATGGATCTACGACAACTGCGGCGAGGGCGTGGTGGTCACCATCACCGAGGATCTGCCCGCCGACCCGGAGCTGCGCGCGGCCCTCAAGCTCCCCTCCCTCAACAAGCAGTACATGCTGCCCTACGTCACCCCCACACCTACGCCGGCGCCTGTCTATATCCCCGGCACCCTGCCGGAGGCCGGCTTCAGGACACTGAAAAAAAACTCTTCCGGCCCGGACGTGTACTGGCTGCAGTGCAAGCTGACCGAGCTGGGCTACTACCAGGGCCACATCGGCGGCGTGTACCTGGACGGCACAGTGGCGGCGGTCAAGGCCTTCCAGAAGGATCACGGCCTGAGCGTGACCGGCCAGGTGGATTCGAAGACCTACAAAGCCATCTACGCCCAGGAGCTGGCCACTCCGACTCCCACGCCCCCGCCGACGCCGACTCCTACGCCCACCCCGACCCCCACGCCGACGCCCGCACCCATGGCAACGCCGGAGCCCGCACACTGATCTGCACACAAACTTCGCCGCCTGCCCGTTTTGATGACGGACAGGCGGCGATTTCATTTTTCCTCCTCCGGCCAGAACAGCTCATCCAGCGTTTTATCCAGGGCCTTGCAGATGGCCACGCAAAGCTTGAGCGTCGGGTTGTAGCTGCCGGCCTCGATCAGCCCGATGGTCTGCCGGGTCACACCCAACTTCTCCGCCAGCTGCTCCTGGCTGAGATCCTTTTCGATCCGGGCAATCTTCATGCGTTTATTCTTCATCGGGCTCCTCCCGTTCCGCCATACGCTCGGCCGCGCGCAGCTTCACTTCTGCCACCCACTCGCTTTCATCGAACTCCTTCCGGGTGCCGAGAACCCATGTCAGGAAAATAACAGCCGCGAAGATCAGTGTGATCGACATCGTAAACGCATCCGGTGCACATCGCTCCTTGAGCCAGTGCACGAGCAGCATGAAGCATACAAACGCCGCTGCCGATAACAGCCCCGGCACAATCGCTTTCTTTCCTCTTGGCGGACGGCGCTGCAGTCCATGCAGCCAGCCCGCCTTCACGCAGCGGCTGCCGACATGGCTCCGCATCAGACTGATCGCCAGCGCAGGCGTTGAATACCAGAAATATGCCTCAAAGTCCAGGATGTAGCCGACGACCATCATCACCACAGAGACCGGGCCCATCAGGCCGAATGCCCGCGCCCGTGCCCGGATCAGCAGCTCACTCAGCGCATCATCCATGTGTCTCCACAGCCCCAAACACACACGCTGTGCCAGCACACTCCCGATACCCAGCAGCAGTGTCACCGCCTCCACCAGCAAAATAAGCAAGTGACTCTCCAGCTTCGCAACCATCAGGAGCTTGATACCCAGCAGCAGCGCCAGCACGCCCACGGCCCACCAGTACATCTTTGCCGCTTCCTCCGCCGCCCCGCGGACAGCCCGCTCGTCACGCATTCTTTTCATCCGTGTCACCTCCTGCTGATGACATCAATTCTTCATCGGACTCTTCCCGTTCCGCCCTGCGTTCCGCGCCGCGCAGCACCTCGTCTGCTGCTCGCTGACTATCGCGAAACTCCTTTCTGGTTGCGTAGACGCTGTCGAGGCATATGACCGCTGCAAACACCGCCACATAGACGATCTCCCCCGTCTCCGGCGGCTTCTTTTCCACAAACCAGCATGCGCCGAGCACAAAGGCCGCAAAGCATACCGCTCCCAGTATACCGAAAGCAATCGCTCTCCAGCCCTCCTGCGGAGTTTCCTTCAGACCATGCAGCCATCCATTATTCCGGCACTCGGCAAGCAGGTGATTGTTCATCATCGCCAGCGTGAGGGCTGTCAGGTAGTATAGCAGCGAATTCGCATTGTCAAAAATGAAGCCCAGAATCATCGCTGCCGCCGTCACGCGGAACATCGTCCTGAAGCCCATTCGCCCGGGCAATATGCAGCATTTCTGTCATCGGGGCATCCATTTCACCCCACAGACCCAGACGGATGCGCTGCACCATCACCACTCCGCCGCCCAACAGCAGAGCCAGCCCCTCCGCCAGCAGCGGATACCATGAGCTTCTCCCAGCCATCCAGACCAGCACCTTGAAAGCGCCCATGATAAGCACTGCAAGAACAGCCCGGCGGTACATCTTTGCCGCTTCCTCCGCCGCCCCGCGGACAGCCCGCTCGTCACGCATCTTCTTCATTCCTGTCACCTCCTGCTGATGACAGCATACCACATCATCTTGCATAATGCAATATATATTTTGCATTATGCAAGCAAAAAAGTGCATGCCAGCCGGTATAGCTGACACGCACATGGGTTTATCTGACTGTAATATCACGGCTGCGGCGCACCCAGAACGCCCTTTGCAGCGCCATGCGGAACTTCTGTCCGCCCGTGAGCTGCGCCAGAATGACCTCGTAGGTTCTCCGCGCCTGCTCCGTTTCCTCCGGCAGGGGCGCGGCGTGGCCGTAGAACATGAGGGACTCCGCGCCGGAAAGCTGCGAGAGCACCATCGGGATGCGCCCGTCCTCGTCCACACGGGCGAAGAAGGCCATGGGTGTTTCGTCCGGCCTGCGCTCCAGACCCAGCTGGCGCAGGGCGTCATGGGACGCCTGGGCCCAGGCCATCCAGCGGCCGAACTCCTTCTTCTGACGGCTGGCGACCATGGCGGGCGTCATCCACAGGATGCGCAGGAACACCGCCAGTACCGCCGCCAGGACGCCCAGCGTCACCAGCAGCGCCTGCCAGCTGAAGGGCTTTTGCGCCGCCGCGTCATCGCTTATGGGCGGTTCACCGGCGGGGTTCTCCGCCTCGGGGGACGGCTCCGGCTCCTGCGTGGGCGTGGCTTCATCGGTCGGGACAGGGGTGGCAGTCGGGGGTTCCGTGGGCACAGGGGTGGCCGAGGGCTCGGGCGTCTGCGGAGGCGGCGTCTCCTCGGGCACGGAGGTCGTGTCGTCCGGCGGGGTCAGCTGATCAGGGCTGACATAGATGATCTCCGCACCGGCGGGCGTGGCGTCAAAGGTGACCCAGCCGAAGCCGCTGAAGTAGACCTCCGTCCAGGCATGCCCCTGCTCCCCGGTGACGATGGCCATGCCCGTTTCGTCCGGCGTAGCCACGAAGCCCTCCACATAGCGGGCAGGGAGCCCGGCCATGCGGCACATGATGGTCATCGCCGAGGCAAAATGGACGCAGTAGCCCTCCTTATCGTAGAGGATGAAGGAGCAGACAAAATCGTGATCCGGGGACTGCTCCGGGGCGTCCAGGGTGTAGGTGTAGCTGGTGCGCAGATGCTGCTGCAGGCGCAGCGCCGCTTCGTAGGGGCTGTTTGCCCCGGCGATCACGTCGTACACGATATTCTGCAGCTGCAGGTACTCCGCGGTGGTCGTGCCGAAGTAATGCTCCGGCAGGGCACGGTACGCCAGGTTGACGTCCCCCCAGTGGGGATCCTCCCGTTCCGCGCAGGCGGCAATGAGGGCCGCAAGACCTGCGTCGCCCGCTTCGAACAGGGGCGCATCCAGCTCCCACACATCGCCCAGCACCAGGTTCCGGGTGGTAAACACCTCGCTGCCCGCGTTGAAATAGGCCACCAGCCCGCCCTTGGCGTCCAGCTGCCGCAGCCGCTGGGGCACGAAGAGCGTGGAGGCGCTGTCCCCCAGCATGCGCACCTGCAGGCGGCGCTCGCTCAGCAGCTGCGCATAAGCCGGGTCAGTTACCAGGGGAAGATCCGCGTCAAAGGTGACATCGCGGATCTCCCTGTATCGGGGGCTGTCCCACAGGTAGCGCTTGCCCTGGGTGGAATCCTCCCAGGCACGGCCGTTGTACCGATCGCGGATGACGCCGCGCAGATAAGCCTTGCGGGGGGTGATGACGACCATGACCTCCTGCGTGGTGGGCTCCGCCGGGCCGCCCAGCTGGCCCTCGCCCTGGGGGTAGTAGCCGACATCCGCCAGAGAAAACTCCTCGCGGCTGCCGGTGAAGAAGAAGATATCGTAGATCCGCTGGCGAACCGCGTCCGCCGTGTCCTTGAAGGCAGGGATCGCCGCGCCGCCCACGGCCACCGCCGTGTAGCTCAGCAGCACCGCCGCCACCGCCAGAGGCAGCACGCGCAGGGGGCTGATGTCATGCTCCCCCAGCAGCATCAGGGCCACGGAGGCGATGACCGACGGCAGCAGGCACCACAGCGCCCCCGTCAGGTTCATCAGCCACAGCAGCACCACCGTCAGCAGCAGCAGCACCAGCGCCGGATAGGGCCCCGCGCTGCGCTGGGTCACAAAGCAGGCCGCCATGCCGCACAGCACCGCCGCCAGCACCGCCGTTTCCCCGGCGACGAAGGGCAGAGCCGTATGCAGGCCGTTGATATGCAGGGACAGGGCCGTCAGCACTTCGCCAAGGGCGGTAAAGCCGCCCGCCAGCAGCCACATCACGACGGTCAGCGCGCCCAGACCGCCCACCGCCCAGGCAATGCGCCGGTCCAGCGCCCCCGCCGCGGCCGCCGCGGTCATCACCAGCAGCACCAGCGTCGCCGGCAGCCACCGGGACAAAAGCCCCAGCGCGTACAGCAGCGTCAGCGTCAGTCCCAGGGCATACAGCAGCGTCACGATTCCCGCCGGGATGCTCCGCTTCAATTTTTCCCGCATTTCCTGCAGACCAACCACCTCCCGTTCATCCTCTCACATCGCCCGGGCGTCACATGGGCATCGGGGTCACATAGCATACCTCCACGCCCGCGTTCTGCAGACGGGAGATCATGGGCAGCAGCGCTGCGTCCTCCGGGGTGAAGGTCACCAGGTACAGGCGCACATAGGGGCCCATGCGGCGCATGGAGCGCATCGCGTCCACCATGCGGCTGTTCAGGCGCGCGGTGATGACGATGGTGGAGCCCACCTTGCGCATCCTGCGCATCTCCAGGTGCAGCACGCTCTCAAAGGGCTCCCCGGCCGAAAAGTCCACATGCGCCAGGGATTCCAGCACCGCCGGCATGCCCATGCCCTTGTCCAGCTCGATCGGGTGACGGCCCAGCAGCGGAAGCCTCGCCGGATGCTCCGTGCGCGCGCTTTCCGCCATGATGGAGGCCGCCGTCTCCAGCAGCGCGTCCTTCACGTCCAGCATTGCCTCCAGCCCCGCCTGACGCGGCGGCTCGGCGCAGTCCAGCAGGATCAGCGCATCGGGCATCACCGGCGCCTCGTACCGGCGGACCATCAGCTCCTGCTTGCGGGCAGAGAGCTTCCAGTGGATCTTGCGCATCGGGTCGCCCGTTTGCCAGGCGCGGACGTCCGCAGGGCTGGTCACGTCCTCGGAGGCGCGGGCCATGCTCTCGGAGCCGCTGTCACCGGCGGTGTAGACCTGGGGACCCACCTCAAAGGGCTGGGGCAGCACCAGCAGGCCGCTGCCCTCCCGATGCGGCGCTACCCTCCGGCTGCAGATGCCAAAGAGATCCGTCACCGTCACCGCCTCCACGCCCGGCTGCAGAACGCCCACATGGGCCGCATGGCAGGGCAGCTCAAACGCCACCGGCTGTCCGGAAGCCGCATCCACCAGCATGGCGCGGTTGTCCTGATCAACGCCGGGGCCCATCTCCACCAGCAGCGGCGCCACGGGGATCAGGCTGCGGTAATGCAGCGTCACCTCCAGGGTGACCTTTTCGCCGCGGTGCACCACCGGCTGGCTCAGGCCGCCGGACACGGTCATGGTGGCGCTGGCCATCATGACGCCCGCCACGCTGGCCAGGCACAGAAGCACAATCAGCGCCGCGCCGGTCAGGAACACAGGGCTCCCGGTGGAAAACGCCGCAATCAGCAGCGCACCGGCAATCAGCAGAGGCAGCACCACCCGGCAATGGATGCGCTCCCCTTTTTTCTCCGTCTTCATTACAGCTTCACCGGCACGGCCACGCTCTGCAGCACCTTCTGCACGATGCTGGCGGCGGATACGCCCTTCATGCGCGCCTCGGGGCTGAGCACCAGGCGGTGAGCCAGCACGGGCAGGGCCATGTGCCGCACATCCTCGGGGATGATGTAGTCGCGCCCGGCCAGCAGCGCGCAGGCCTGCGCCCCATGGATGAGGGCGATGGCCGCGCGGGTGGAAGCGCCCAGCTGCAGCGTCGGCTCCTGGCGGGTGGCAGCGGCGATGGACGCCACATAATGCCGCACCTCCGGCGAGCAGTACACCTGATGCACCATTTCCTGCAGGGCCAGGATGTCCTGGGCGGTGCAGACGGGCTCGATGGTCGCCATGGGCTTGACGACGCCGGAATAGCGCTCCAGCACGTCCATTTCCTGCTCAATGGTGGGATAACCGATGGAAATGCGCAGGAAGAAGCGGTCCATCTGCGCCTCGGGCAGGGGGTAAGTACCCACGAATTCACCGGGGTTCTGGGTCGCCAGAACGATGAAGGGCTGAGGCAGCGGATGGCTCACGCCGTCCACCGTCACCTGATGCTCCTCCATCACCTCCAGCAGGGCCGACTGGGTCTTGGGGCTGGTACGGTTGATCTCGTCCGCCAGCACCACCTGGGCCATCACCGCACCCTCCTTGAACTCCATTTCGCCGGTGCGCATGTTGACCATGGTGAAGCCCGTCACGTCGGAGGGCATCAGGTCGGGGGTGAACTGAATGCGCCGGAAGGAGCAGGCCAGGGACTTTGCCAGCGCGCTGGCCAGGGTCGTCTTGCCCACGCCGGGCACGTCCTCGATCAGCACATGTCCGCGGCACAGCAGGGCAATCAGGGCATACTCCGCCGCTTCCTCCTTGCCCACCACGACCTTGCCGATATTGTCAAGCAGAGCGCCGATAATGCGCCGGGGCTGCTGGATCATAAAGATTTCCTCCAATATAAGCAGAATGACCCTCATAGTATACCCCTTTTGGCAGGAGAATGCAAGGGGCGGGCTTCTCACCCTTTTTTCACCCTGGACAGGACATCCCATATTTCCCCAACCAGATGCCCTCCCCTTGTTGACATCCGAACATGACTGTGCTAAAATCTCCTTACAGAAATCACCAAATGCGTGAAGGGAAAGTGAATAGTATGAAGCATACGCTGCTGCTCATTCTGGCCGCCTTTGTCATCCTGCTGGGCTGCACCGCCTGCGCGGAAGCCTCCCCTGCATCCGATTTTGAGTACACCAACTGCGGCACCTATATCTCCATCACCAAATACACCGGTACAGCCCAGCGCGTCGTGGTTCCGGAGACGATCGACGGCCTGCCCGTGGAGGAGGTCGTGCTGAGCGGCAGTATCTCCGCCGTCAACCCCTACGTCCGCACCGTCGTACTGCCCAGCACCGTACGAAAGCTGGGCCTTTATGCCTTTGCGCGGATGGACTACCTTCACACCATTGAGGGTCTGGAATATGTTCAGCACATCGGACAATACGCCTTCCGGAATACCGCTGTCACAGAGATGAGCTTTTCCACTGCGCTGGATTATCTGGAATATGACGCCTTCGGTCAGAGCAACATCATACATCTGACCATCCCGGATGATGTGACCTGGTCCGCCACTTCCACGCCCCCCTTCGGCAACATGCACTCCCTGCAGACGGTTACCCTGCTGGACGGAACGGACGAAGCGACCATCGCGCTGCTTGACGGCTGCATCGTTTCCGCCGATGGCAAGGATTTCATTCTGTACCCCTTCGGACGGATGGGCACCTCCTTCACCATCCCCGCACAGATCAAAACCATACAGCGTTCGTCCTTTAGTCTTGGCCGTTCCGGCGGCTACCTGAGCGAGCTGAGCATCCCGTCCACCGTCGAGAAGATCGACTACAACGCCATCAGTTCACTGGGCATTTACCGCCTTTTCGTCGCCCCGGACAGCCCCGGACTTGCCTACGCGCAGCAAACCAGCGCCTGGGACTCACAGTGCACCTACATCATCGTAGAGAGCGGCGATTCGAGCCAGAGCATCGAAGCCCGTGTGAAGGAGATCGTTGCCGCCTGCATCACCCCCGGCATGACAGACCTTGAAAAAGCCCGCGCCATGATCGACTGGTGCGCCGAGAATGTCACATACAGCTACGACCACAAGTCTGCCTACGATATTTTCTTCGAGGGCAAGGGTCTGTGCGCTGCCTATGCAGACGCCTACAAGATGCTCATGGACGAGATCGGCATCCCCTGCTATGTGGTCGGCAACTATAATCACGCCTTCAACGCCATCAGGATCGGCGGGCAATGGATCTATGCCGACCCCACCAACTGCTTCGGCAGCGACGCCTCCACCCGCTACCTCCGTTTCGCCTTTGAGGACACGCTTTTTGATTACTTCTACGGCGGCGTCGATCTGGAAAACAGCGCAAGCATATCCAGCAGCACCGCCCGGTATCACTATTTCTACAACGAAGGTTATCTGGATGACGCCATCCTTTATGCCCAGGCGCAGATCCAGTCTGGTCTGAACAGCGGCTGCACCAACTTTTCCTTTGCCGCCGACACATCTCTCCTGTATTACAGCTACGACGTTTCCGGCAGACTGGTTGCCGCCATCATCACCGAGAACGGCTGGGAGATCAATGGTGAGACTGTCGATATCACCTGCACCTATTCCAGCAGTATGTTCTACTTTACCATTGGCGATATGCCCGAGGAAACCGTATCTGAGTTTGAATACGACATCGTCAACGGCATGGCACGCATCACAGCCTATACCGGCACCGACACGGAGGTCACCATTCCCGCCGCCCTGGACGGATACACGGTCGGCTACATCGGCACGGCCTTCACCGGCAATCTTGATGTGACAAAGATCACCCTGCCGGACACACTGGTGGGCATCAACGCCAACGCTTTCAAAGAGTGCATCAGCCTGACGCAGATCAACTTTCCTGCAACTCTGACTACGATCGGCGCCTATGCGTTTGAGAAGTGCTATGTACTCAGCGTACCCATCACGCTGCCGGAGGGCCTGACCGCCCTGGGTGAGGCGGCATTCCAGGATTGTGGTTCCATCACCACAGCCAGCCTGCCGGATTCGCTGGGCGTCATCCCCGATATGCTCTTCCTGGACTGCGTCAATCTCCGTTCTGTAACACTGGGAGACAGTGTACAGATGGTCAACGGCGCCGCCTTCTCCGGCTGCAAAGTCCTCAGCAGCATCACCTTGCCTGATACCGTGTGGTACATCGGCAACGGCGTTTTCAACGGCACAGCGCTCACTGCGCTCCATATCCCCGCCTCCGTCACCCTGATCGGCGCGCAGCTGGTCCGTAACTGCGACGCCCTGACGTCGCTCACCGTCGCGCCCGGAAATACGTATTACACCGTCATCGGCAATGTGCTGTACTCCCTCGAGGACGGAAAGCCCGCTATCCTGAAATGCGCCCCCGTCTCCGCCCCCATCACAGAGCTGGTCATTCCCGACACCGTGTACCGAATTGACGACAGCGCATTGTATGGGAACAAGACGCTCCGGCGCCTGCACATCTCCAGCGGCGTACGCACCATCAATGACAATGCGTTCGCCTACTGTAATGCCCTGGAAACCATCACCATGGACGAAGGTGTGGAAACGATTTCCAGTGGCGCTTTCTCCGTCTGTAGTTCTCTGACCAGCATCCAGATGGCAGATTCCATCACCACCCTGGCAAATAGTGCTTTCAATACCTGCGCTCATGTTGCACAGATCAACATTCCCCGCAGCATCACCGAGGCCTACTGGATCCCCGCCTGTGCCCTGACGCACATCTATGTACACGAGAACGTAACCCTCCTGGACATCTCCTGCTACGCGTGGGATGCAACGATCTACATCCACGGCGTCCCCGGCACCTATGCCGAGACCTTCGCCGCTGAGAACGGGTACAGCTTTGTCTGCTGGCATGAGGAAACCGAAGTCCCTATGATACCCGCAACGCACCTGACCACCGGCCTGACTGCCGGAACCGTATGCGTCAACTGCGGCGAACCCGTGAGCGTCCGGGAGGAAATCCCCGTCAAGGTGCTGACCGTTTCCGTCCTGCCTGCTGATCTGACCGCCATCGAAGCCGGGGCGCTGACCGGTACCGACATGGCCTGCATTGAGATTCCCGACGGGTGCCTGTCCATCGGCGACCGCGCCTTTGCCGGCAGCCCCATGCTCCAGGTTATTGTCATTCCGGCAAGCGTCACAGACTTTGGTGCAGATTGCTTTGTCGGCTGTCACGACGAGTTTGTCATCCTGACAACCGATGGCAGCGCTGCCCAACAGTATGCAGAGGCAAACGGAATCCCCTGTGTTGCCCGCTGATCCGCAAAATAACGAAGCCCTGCTCCCGCATTTTCGCATGCCGGAGCAGGGCTTTCTGTTTTCTTCAGTCGATTTCCACCACCCCCGGGTACCACGCCATGACCTCGCTGGCCTGGTTGACGAAGGTGCTCACGCTCTGAGGTTCGGCGTTGAATGCCTTGCCCTCCACCGTCACCTTCACCGTTTTGATGCCCGGGAACTGGCTGGCGGTGAAGACGATGGCCTGCATCGCCTGGTGGCCGCCGTCGGTATACTGGGCGATCTGCGCGAACTCGCGGGAGAAGTCGATGGTCGCCACGCCGTTTTTCACGCTGACCGCCTTCACGCCGCAGCCCTCCGGCATCGGACATTCCAGGCCGCTGTCGCTGCGCGGGCCCTTGGCAAGCTCAAGGATGGCCGTGGGCAGGTCGGCAGGCGAAAAGACCGTACGCGTCACCGGCACCAGCATGCGCCCGCTGGCCGAGGGGAAGTACAGCTGCACCTGTTCGGCATAGGCGCTGGCGGAGGCGGAAGCGGCCTCCACGTTTTCCAGGTTGACCGTGTCCGCCGTGAAAACACCGGAGACGTCGGTACCGTGGGTGAGGCGGCTGCGCTTCTGTCCGTCAAAGAGGAAGGAGACCTCCTCCACCGTATCGAAGCCGCACAGGGTCGCCGCCACGCCCTGCACCATCAGCAGCTCCTCCTCGGCGTTCATGCAGTTCAGCGCCTCGGCGCTCATGTCCACGCGAGCCTTGCCGCCGGAAATGTCAATATCGAAGGTGACGCCCTCGGGCACCACGTTGGTCAGGCCCATGCGCGCGGCGGAGAGGTCATTCTCTGCCGACTGCACCATCAGCGACAGCGTGGCCTTGGCGATGCCGTCCTGCATGGGGATCTGCCGGGTCACGGGCACCAGATACCCGTCGCCGTCCTCGTACCAGCAGACGGTGGAGACCATCTCCGTCTCCTCCGTCAGGGTGGTGGACGTTTCCGCCGTGACGGGCGGCTCCTCCCAGACCATGGTCTCCGCCGGATCTCCGCCGCCCAGCGCCAGCACCACCACCAGCGCCGACGCGCCGACGATCAGCAGCCTTTCAACATCAACACGACGGAGCCGGGGCAGTTTCCAGTTCTTCACATCAGGGAGCTTCACGCAGATTCCTCCTTCATGGGGCTGGATGCCCTGCCCCGGTTGGTTTGCTGCTTGATGGTATTCCCCCGGCGGACGTGTTATGCCTTGCTATTCTGCCCAGAATCGGCTATAATGGTTGAGAATTTTGCTATGAAAGGGGCGTGACCCCATGCCCATGGACGGCCTGACCCTCGGCTTTGCCGCCAGGGAGCTGAACGCCACCCTTGCCGGAGGGCGCATCGACCGCATCACCCAGCCGGAGAAGGACACGCTGATCCTCGTCATCCGTGCAGGAAATACCAATCACCAGCTGCTGCTGTGCGCCTCCCCCAACAACGCGCGCTGCCACCTGACGCAGCAGAAGTTCACCAATCCCCTGGAGCCCCCTATGTTCTGCATGCTCATGCGCAAGCAGCTGCTCTCCGGCCGCGTGCTGTCGGTCACGCAGATCGGCGGCGACCGCGTCATCCATATCGACGTGGACACGGTCAACGAGCTGGGCGACCACGTCCGCCGCCGCCTCATCCTGGAGGTGATGGGCCGCCACTCCAACCTCATCGTCACGGATGAAAACGACCGCATCATCGACGCGGCGCGCCATGTGAGCCTGGACATGAGCCGCGTGCGCCAGGTGCAGCCGGGTCTGCCCTACCTGCCCCCGCCCGGTCAGGACAAGCTGGCCCCGGAGGACGTGACTGCCGACGCACTCCTTGCTCGCCTGAGCGCCTGTGGGGACGTCCCCCTGCACAAGGCCATTGCCAGCTGCGTCTCCGGCATGTCCAACCCCGCCGCGAAGGAGCTGGCCTTCCGCATCCTGCCCACCGGATGTGACCGTCCGGAGGATATGGCCGACGCCGCCGCGCGGCTTTCAGACCTGCTGCACCGCCTGCCCGGCATGGCAGATCCCCGTGTGCTGCTGGATGACGCAGGCGACCCGGCGGACGTATTCGCCTTCCCGTACCTGATGCACCCGCTGGAGAGCCAGCAGCCCTGTGCAACCGTTTCGCAGGCCCTGGAGCGCTTCTTCGGCAGCCGCGACCAGGCCGACCGACTCTCGCAGAAGAGTGCGACGATGGTCAAGCTCCTCAAAACGCACATCGAACGGTGCGAAAAGAAGCTGGCCCAACAAGAGGAGGACCTGACCAACACCGCCCGGCTGGAGGAATACCGACTCTTCGGCGAGCTGCTCAATGCGAACCTCTGGCAGCTGAAGAAGGGCATGACGGAGGTGACCCTGCCCAATTTCTACGACGAAGAGGGCGGCACGGTCACCATCCCCCTGGATATCCAGCTGACTCCCGTGCAGAATGCCCAGCGGTACTTCAAACGCTACCAGAAAGCCCGCACGACCCGCGAAATGGCCGCCGGGCAGAAGACCGCGACCCTCGCGGAGCTGGACTACCTGGAAAGCACGCTGCTGGACGTGGGCAAATGCGTGGGCGAGGCGGAGCTGGAGGAGATCCGCGCCGAGCTGATCTCCACCGGGTACATCAAAAAGGGGCTGGGCCGCCGTCAGCAGCGCGCGCTGCCCAAGTCAAAGCCCTACCATTACCGGAGCGAGGACGGCGCAGACATCTACGTCGGCAAAAACGCCGCGCAGAACGAGCGGCTCACGCAGGCCGCCAAGCCCAACGAGACCTGGCTCCACGCCAAGGACATGCCCGGCAGCCACGTCATCATCAAGCAGGAGGGCGACATCTCCGACACGACCCTCGCCGCCGCAGCTACCCTCGCCGCGTGGTATTCGAAGGGTCAGCACTCCACCATGGTGCCCATCGACTACACCCTGCGCCGCCATGTGAAAAAGATCCCCGGCGGCGCCACCGGCATGGTCACCTACACGAACCAGAAGACCGTCTACATGACCGTCACCGAGGCGGACGTGAAGAAGATCACGCTCGTGGAAGGATAAACAATTGCTTTTGCGTCTCCCTTCTGCTATCATAAAAGCAAGAAGGGAGGCTTTTTCATGCCCTTGAACGTTCATATCACCCCACGCCGCGTTATCGGGCAGCGCAGCCCGATGATCTACGGCCACTTCATCGAGCATTTCCACCGCCAGATCTACGGCGGCGTGTACCAGCCCGGCCATCCGCTTTCGGATGAGGACGGTTTCCGCACGGACGTACTGGACGCCCTGCGCCGCATCCACATCCCGATCCTGCGCTGGCCCGGCGGGTGCTTCGTGTCCTCCTACCACTGGAAGGACGCAGTAGGCCCGGAGCGGCAGCCGCTGTTCGACAAGGCCTGGCGCGTGGAGGATCCCAACACCTTCGGCACCGACGAGTATGTGAAGCTCTGCCGGAAGCTGGGGTGCGAGCCCTACATCTGCACTAACGCCGGCACCGGCACGCCGGAGGAGATGAGCGACTGGGTCGAATACTGCAACCTTGCAAATGAAGGCCGCTGGGCCCGCTGGCGCATCGCCAACGGCTTTGAAAAGCCGCACGGCGTGAAGTACTGGTCCATCGGCAACGAGAACTACGGTCACTGGGAGATCGGCGCGAAGTCTGCCGAGGAATGGGGCCGCCTGGTGCGGGAATCCGCGAAGATGATGCGCCATGTGGACCCCACGGCGGAGCTGTCCGCCGCCGCCATCCACGACACAGCCTGGACGATGAACCTGCTGCGCACCTGCGGCGAGTATATCGACTGGATTTCGATTCATGAATACTGGGACATGATGCCTGAAACCAATCATCCGGCGACCTACGAGCAGTGCATGGCCTTCACCGACCGGATCGACCACAGCGTGCGCGAGGTGCGCGGGATGCTGGCCGCCCTGCGCCTCGACGGGCGGATCAAAATCGCCTTCGACGAGTGGAACCTGCGCTCCTGGCATCACCCCAATGTCCATACCATCCGCCAGGGCGTGGGCAAGGACAGCTATCTCACCCCCCGCGATAAGAACGACGACAACAGCACCTACACCATGGCGGACGCCGTCTTCACCGCCTGCTTCCTGAACGCCATGCACCGCCACTGCGACATTGTGGGCATGGCCAACTTTGCCCCGGTGCTCAACACCCGCGGCTGCATCTATTCCGACGACAACGGCGTGGTGCTGCGCAGCACCTATCACGTATTTGACCTGTATGTGAACCATATGGGCGACACCGTGGTGGATCTGTGGGCCGAGGGCGACATGCCGCAAATGACCGTCCCCTTCAAGTGGGGCGGCGAGCGCACAGTGGACTGCGTTGACCTCCTCGCCACCGCCTTCTCCGACAAGCCAGGCCTGGCCGTTGCCGCCATCAACAAGGATGCGGAAAACGCCCACACCCTCCACATTCCGCTGGACGCCCCGTCCGCCATCACCCTGCTGACCCTGAACGGCGACAGCAAGGACGCCTACAACGATGTGGGACATGAGGGCGTGACTGTCGCCGAAACCTGTCTTGGTGTGCAGGAGGGCTGCGCAGAGATCGCTTTGCCGCCCCATTCGGTCAGCATCATCAGAATCGGCTGATGTCAAACCATCATTTCCCGATATACACCCTGTTTCCCTATATATACCTCAGCATCCCCCAACTCAACCATTGTTCCCTTCCACTCAACCGCCCGTTGTGCTATGCTGATGATGCCGCGGAACACCGCCGCAGAAAGGACCGCAAAGATGAAAGACAACCTGAAGGAGCTTTCCCTCGGCCGCCGCATCGCCGAGCTCCGCAAAGCACAGGGGCAGACACAGGAAGCGCTGGCAGAGGCGCTGAACATCACCGCGCAGGCCGTCAGCAAGTGGGAAAACAGCCAGTCCTGCCCGGACATCATGACCCTGCCGCGCCTGGCACAGCTTCTGGGCGTCAGCGTGGATATGCTGCTGACCGGTGAAGCGGCTGTCGCGCCCGGCACTCCCCCGCCCGTGATCCGCAGCCCGGAGGAGCTGATCGTCCGCATCATGATCGACGAAGCGGGCGGCAACCGATTTAATGTCAACCTGCCCTTCACCGTGTTCAAGCTGGGCGCACGCTACGGCATGCTCTCCATCACCTGGAACGACAACGAGGCCACCGCGGAGCAGAAAGCCAGCATGCTGGCCGGCCTGGACTTCAACACCATGGTGCGGATGATCGAATCCGGCGTGACGGGCAAGCTGCTGGAGCTGACGGACGATGGCGAGCGCCTCGTCATCTGGACGGAGTGAGGGGGACAATTGGATGAAGATTCGCATTTACAGCCCGGATCGGGACGCAGAGAAGACCATCTGGATTCCCACAGGCTTCCTGTTCAGCAAGATATCGATGTACATTGTGGCGAAGCTGGCCTCCCGGCAGGCCCGGAAGGATTACGAGCAGAAGCTGATCGAGATGAGCCGCAGCGGCTGGGACGCCGATCCGGATGAGCTGCTGACATCCGATGACATACAGAAGGCCGAGCGTCTCACTCCGCCCATCAACGAGCAGCAGGTCAAGGAGCTGCTCGCGGCGCTGCGGGACAGCAAGTACCTTCTGCGCGGACTGCCGCTGCTCTTCATCGACAGCCCGGACGGCGAACGCGTCCGCATCGACCTGTAAATCAAAACGCGCCGTACCGCCATCAGGACTGGTACAGCGCGTTTCTTATTCGCCCATATGGATAATGCTGGACAGGTTTTCCACAATCGCCCGGGTGATCCAGGGCTTGTTCATGGTGTAGAGGTGAATGTGGGTGACGCCGTTGGCCACCAGGTCGATGATCTGCTCCGTGGCATAGGCGATACCGGCCTGGGCCATGGCCGCAGGGTCATGGGCAAAGCGGTCGGCGATGGCGGCAAAGCGCGGCGGCATGATAGAGCCGGACAGCTGCACCGCACGGGCCACCTGCTTCGGATCGCAGATGGGCATGATGCCCGCGCACACCGGCACATCAATGCCCTTCTTCAGCGCCCGGTACAGGAAGTTGTACAGAATGGCGTTGTCGAAGAACATCTGCGTGGTGAGGAAGTCCACGCCCGTATCCACCTTGCGTTTGAGATACTCCATATCCTGCAGGCGGCTGCCGCTTTCCGGGTGTCCCTCGGGGTAGCACGCCGCGCCGACGCAGAAGTCTCCCTGGGCGTGGATGAAGTCGATCAGCTCCGCCGCGTAGGTGAAGTCGGTGCAGCGGCCGCCCTCCCTGGGCAGGTCGCCGCGCAGGGCCAGCACATTCTCCATCCCCGCCGCCTTCATGTCGGCAAGCACCTGGCGGACATGCGCCTTCGTGGACTGCACGCAGGTCAGGTGGCACAGCGGCGTCACGCCCGCCTCCGCCACGGCCTTCGCCACGGCCAGCGTATGCCCCGGCGTGGAGCCCGCCGCGCCGTAGGTCACGGACATGTAGGCCGGCTTCAGAGCGGCAATCTCCTTCGCCGTCTCGCAGGCATGGGCAATGCCGTCAAACTTCTTCGGCGGGAACACCTCGCAGCTCAGGCGGACGCGGTCGCCGGACAGAATGGTGCTGATACGCATGGTGTTGTACTCCTTATCCATCAATTCACGCCCATGATACCATTTGTCATCGCCGCAAGTCAATGAATCCGTAAATTGAATGCATGAAAAGTGCATCCGCCGGGCAACCTTCCCAACGAGGTGATGAACATGATGACATGGACGCAAAAAGAAGCGTCGCTGCTCAAGGATCTCAAGGGACAGGAGCAGCTCTGCGTGGACAAATACGGCAAGTATGCCAACGAGGCCTGCGACCCGGAGCTCAAGGACATCTTCCGCCAGATCCAGCAGACCGAGCAGAGCCATCTGCAGACCGTGACCAGCCTGCTCAATGGCCAGATGCCCCAGCAGAACGGTCAGCAGAATCAGAACAGCCAGCAAAAGCAGCAGAATCAGCAGAATCTCCAGCGATACGCGGAGTTCCCGCCCCAGGGCGCGGCGGATGTACAGCAGGCCATGCAGCACGACAAGTTCCTGGCCGAGGACGCCCTGTGTACCGAGAAAGAGGTCTCCGGCGCGTACAATGTGAGCATCTTCGAGTTCCGCGACCCGCAGGTGCGCCAGCTCCTGCACCAGATCCAGGGCGCGGAGCAGCAACACGGCGAGATGCTCTATCAGTACATGGCCCGGAATGGCATGTACCAGGCACAGTAACATTCCCGGAATTTACCTCATTCCCATTTTATACCTCATTGCAGAAGGTCATCGCGCCTTCTGCTTTCTATTTGCAGAAAATGCATAAAAATTGCTTCCCGGAAACGTTTCCGGCAGGAAAAACACCCGGAACGGCGAATCCTTCTCCAAGGGTACATGCCCACCACAACACGAAAAGGCAGGTCAGCTCCATGATCCTGAGATACGATTTCGGCCATCCCTACGATACCGGCGCGCTGGTCGAGCAGCTCCCCGTCAGCGACGGCCCCGTGCCCCATTTCACCGTCAGCCGGAAGGACGCGCAGGTCTCCTTCTCCGTCCCCCTGGGCGAGGAGGACATGATCTTCGGCCTGGGCCAGGCGGTGCGCGGGCTGAACAAGCGCGGCCACCGCTACCGCGCCTGGAACAGCGACGATTTCTCTCACACAGAGGACAAGGCCAGCCTCTACGGCAGCCACAATCTGCTTCTGTTCACCGGCAGGGACGGCGTCTGGGGCGCATATTTTGACGACCCCGGCGCGGTCACCTTCGACCTGGGCTACACCCGGAGCGATGAAGCCGTCATCACCTCGGAGAACGGCGACCTGTCCGTCTATATCATCGAGGGCGACAGCCTCACCGACCTGGTGAAGCAGTTCCGCCGTGTCATCGGCAAACCCTATCTGCCGCCCAAGTGGGGCATGGGTTACATTCAGAGCCGCTGGGGCTACGTCACTGCCGATGATCTGCGCGAGGTCGTGCGCGGCCACCGCGAGAAGCACATCCCCCTGGATACCGTTTCCATGGATATCGACTACATGGACGACTTCCGCGACTTCACCTGGGACGCAAAGAAGTTTCCCGACCTGAAGGCCTTCACCGATGAGCTGCGCGCCGACCACATCCGCGTCATGCCTATCATGGATGCTGGCGTGAAGCTGCACCCCGGCGATTCCACCTTTGACGCGGGTATGGAAAAGGGCTACTTCTGCAAAAAGGCGGACGGCGAGACCTTCGTGGGCGCAGTGTGGCCCGGCAAGGCCGTATTCCCGGACTTCCTGCGCGAAGAGGTGCGTCAGTGGTTCGGCGATTGCTACCGTCCCATGCTGGAGGCCGGCGTGGAAGCCATCTGGAACGACATGAACGAGCCTGCCATCTTCTATTCCGTCGAGGGTCTGCAGGCCGCCTATGACAAGGCGGATTCCCTGCGCGGCGGCAACATCGGCGTGTACGACTACTTCGACCTCAAGGACGCCTTCACCGGCATGTCCAACTCCATGGCGGACTACCGCCGCTTCTATCACATCATCGGTGGAAAACCCGTCAACCACGAGAAAGTGCATAACCTCTACGGCGCCATGATGACCAAAGCCACCGCCCAGGGCATGAAGGCCGTGCGCCCCGGCAAGCGCCCGCTGCTGTTCAGCCGCTCCTCCTTCATCGGCGCACACCGCGACGGCGGCATCTGGCAGGGCGACAACTTCGCCTGGTGGAGCCACATCCTGCTGAACCTGAAGGAGCTGGCGAGCCTGAACATGGTCGGTTTCCTCTTCAACGGCGCGGACCTGGGCGGCTTCGGCGCCAACACCACGGAGGATCTGGTGCTGCGCTGGCTGCAGCTGGGCGTTTTCACCCCGATCATGCGCAACCACGCCGCCATGGGCACCCGTGACCAGGAGGTTTACCGCTTCCGTAACTGGGAGACGATGCGCGACGTCCTGGGCGTGCGCTATGCACTGCTGCTCTACCTGTACTCGGAGCTGGTCAAGGCTGCCGAGACCGACGGCATGATGTTCCGCCCCCTGGCCTTCGATTACGCCGATGACGAAGTCGCCTGCCGCACCGAGGATCAGCTGATGCTCGGCGACGCCGCCATGATCGCCCCCGTGTACGAGCAGAACGCCCGCGGCCGTCATGTCTACCTGCCCGAGGACATGCTGCTGGTGCGCTTCCGCTCCGCGGAGGATTACGACCTGGTACCCATGGAAAAGGGCCACCACTGGGTCACCCTGCAGATGAGCGAGTTCCCGCTGTTCATCCGGCGCGGGCATGTCATCCCCATGGCAAAGGCCGCCGAGTACGTCGCCGGCGTGGACGCCTCCCGCCTGACCCTGCTGGGCTGGATCGAAAGCGATACCGCCATCACCCTGTACGACGACGACGGCGAAAGCGACACGATCGACCTCGCCGCCGGCCTGACGGAGATCACCGTGACCGTCAAGGACGGCCAGGCCACCGCCGAAGCCGAAGGCAAGACCCTCGACGCCACCCGCATCGTCATCGGCTGAATCAACTGAACGCAAAACGGCGTGGCTGTCCCCAACAGGACAGCCGCGCCGTTGCCATTTGCGCATCAGGAATCGCATTCCCAATTAAGCATTAAGAATTAAGAATTAAGAATTACCTCACAGTTCTTCCCCGTTCTCAATCGCCGCAATCATATCCACGCGGCGCTGATGACGGCCGCCCTCGAACTCAGCGGTCAGCCAGTGGGTGGCAATCATCTTTGCCAGGTCAACGCCCACCACGCGGGCGCCCATGGTCAGGATCTGGGAGTTGTTGTGGCGCTTGGAGAGCTCGGCGCTGTACACATCGGAGCAGGTACACACGCGGATGCCCTTGACCTTGCTGGCGGCAATGCCGATGCCGATGCCCGTGCCGCAGATGAGGATGCCGCGGTCACACTCGCCGTCGGCGACAGCCTTGGCGGCGCGGTAGCCGTAAATGGGGTAATCGCAGGAAACGGTCTCGTTGGTGCCGAAGTCCTTCCACGCCAGACCCATCTCGTCCAGCAGCTTCATGATCTCCTTCTTCATCTCAATGCCGGTGTGGTCGCTTGCCAGTGCAATCATGCTTTCGTCCTCCCAGTTATCTTTCACAGCGCGCTGCGCCGTATTTATCTTCATTCTTTATTATACGCGCCTTCCCTGCAAAAATCCTGCTGCCTTTCCAAATCCGGCGCGAAAACCCTTGACGCGCGTGGTATACTGTATCTGTGAAAATATACATTCAAGGAGAAATGCTCCAATGTCTGCTCAATGCTCCCTTTGCCGCATCGCGCTGGAAGATGTCAGCGTCGTACGCGGCGGCCAGACCCCTTTGCAGGATGTGTCCATGCACATCCACTGCGGTCAGCTGACGGTGCTCATCGGCCAGAACGGCGCGGGCAAGACCACGCTGATCCGCTCCCTCCTGGGGGAAATCCCCCACGGCGGCGCCATCCGCCATGTGGATGACGAGGGCCGCGAGGTGCCCCGCCTGCGCACCGGCTATGTCCCCCAGCACCTGCTGTTTGACAAGGAAATGCCCGTGACGGTGGAGGACTTCCTTGCTGCAGCCTTCTCCCGCCGCCCGGTATGGACGGGCGTGAGCCACAAAACCCGCGAAAAGGTACAGTCTGCCCTGGCCGCCGTGGATGGCGCGGAGCTGGCCAGGCGACCCCTGGGCCGCTGCTCCGGCGGCGAAATCCAGCGTGTGCTGCTGGCCCTGGCCATCCACCCCACCCCCGACCTGCTGGTGCTGGACGAGCCCGTTTCCGGCGTGGATCAGAACGGCCTGAAAATGTTCCTGGACACCGTTATGCGCCTGAAGGAGCAGCACCACATGGCCATCCTTCTGGTCAGCCACGACCTGAACTTGGTACGCCAGTACGCCGATCATGTGGCGCTGCTGGACAAATCCGTCCTCATTCAGGGGACGCCGGATGCAGTCTATGCCTCCCCGGAATTCCAGATGATCTTCGGCGTGGGCGCGCGCAACCTGCACTCCACCCGCATCCACGGCGCAGGCCGCTGGACGCCCCGCGTCAGCAGCGAGCCCACAGAAGAGGAGGTCAACGAGTGATGCAGACCATCTATGCCATCATTGAGTTCCTCCTGCCCTTTGAGGCCTTTGAGTGGACGTTCATGAAGAACGCGCTGCTGGCCATCCTCCTGCTGACGCCCCTGCTGGCGCTGCTGGGCACAATGGCCGTCAACCAGCAGATGGCCTTCTTCTCCGACGCCCTGGGCCACAGCGCGCTGACAGGCATCGGCCTGGGCATCGTCCTTGGTTTGTCCAGCGACCTGCTGGCCATGCTCGTCTTCGGCGTCGTCTGGGCCATCCTCATCTGCCGCATCAAGCAGACCGGCGCCGCCTCCACCGACACGGTCATCAGCGTTTTCTCCTCCACCTCCGTGGCAGCGGGCCTGCTCATCCTTTCCCGTGGCGGCGGCTTTGCCAAATACTCTTCGCTCCTGGTGGGCGACGTGCTTGCCGTCACCCCGCAGGATCTGCTGTGGCTGCTTATCGCCCTCGTTTGCGGCGTCATCCTGTGGGCGGCCATGTATAACCAGCTTCTGCTTTCCTCCATCAACCCCGCCCTTTCCCGCACCCGCGGCATCCGCGTGAAGCTGGTGGAGTGCGCCTTCGTGGTGCTGGTGGCGGTGGCCGTCATGCTGTCCATCAAGTGGGTGGGCGTCATGCTCATCAACGCCCTGCTGATCCTGCCTGCGGCCGCAGCCCGCAATGTGGCCCGCTCCAGCCGTCAGCATGCGGTTATCAGCGTGGTTCTGGCGCTGCTGTGCGGCTTTGCGGGCCTGGTCAGCTCCTACGCCTGGGACACCACCGTCGGTGCGGCCATCGTGCTGTGGGCCGCCGCGTGCTACTTCATTTCCCTGGGGCTGCGCCGCTTTATCCGCTGACCCCGAAACACGACTGACAAGGAGGACTGCGCCATGGACCGCATCCTGATCCTGATGGACGCCCACGAATACGCGGACGCCCACAACGCCATCCTCTCCGCCCGGCAGAACGCCGCGCACCCGGAGGCCCTCTCCTACGGCTTCACCCTGCAGGAATACCCGGAGGACGAAAGCTTCAGCGCCCTGGAGGCCCTGGGCGCGCTGTTCATCCCCATGGCGGAGCAAAGCATCTGGGCGGAGATGGAGCGCCTGTGGGCCGGCGAGGAATATGTTCTGATGGCGCATCCGGCCATGCGCTTTACTCCCGGCTGGGACAGGGGGCTGCTCAAGGCGCTGCACCTGTGCCGTCCGGGTCAGGTGATGACCTGTGCGCTGACCGGCTGCCTGCCCGTGGCATCCGATCGCCTGGGCGAGGTCTGCACTGTGGCGGCGGACGAGTTCCTGCCTGACGGCTCCCTTTCCCTGCAGCGCGGCATGCCCATGCGCCACATGAAACGGCCCGTCGCCGGGCCCTTCCTGCATCCCGATTTCTGCTTTGCCCCCAGCGGCTTCTTCCGGGCCGTTGCCTCCGCAGGGGACATGCAGTACCTGGAGGCGCACCGCTCCGGCTGGCAGCTGTATACCCTGCATACGCCGCTGATCCACCTGCAGTATGACATGCCGCTGCCGCCGGTGACCGCCGCAGATGATCAGGCGCTGCTGGACAGCTTCGCGCACCGCTTCGGCGTGGACTTCACCATCCGCACCGTGGCTGACCATGCCCGCCGCGGCATGCAGGAGAAGGACTTCTCCCTGCCCGAGGAATTCCCGCGCAAGCTGCGCATGGCCGAGCGCTGGCGCCGTTTCCGCTACCGCATGACCCACCTGCTGAAGTGGTATAAGGAAAAGATCACCCCCCATGCGGTGACGCTGGTCACCCCCGACATGCCGGAGGAGACGGAAATCTGGCTGCGTCAGCTGGCGAGGCTGGAAAACCTGTCGCTGACAGCCTATGCCCCCTCAGCCCTCAAGCGTCAGGTGGTGGAATACCTGCCCAATGTGTACGACCTGCAGCCTCAGCATACGATGGAGATTGCCGGGGTGCCCCAGGAAGCCCTGCTGCCCCTGTCGAAGGCGGCCGCCCTCTCCGCCACCCGCGACCGGACGCTGAAAAACAGCCATTATGTGTGGATGGATCCCGACTGCGTGCGCCATCCCGTGTTCCCCGGCGCGTTCTTTGACTGGGAGAGCATCTGCACCGATCAGATCTTCATCGCCATGGTGGACGGCCATCCGGACACGAGCATCTTCGTCGTCCCCGACCGGATGATCCTCGACTTGGCCAACGACCTGCAGGCCCGCGCCATCGCCATCCTCAACCAGCGCGGCGCCCTGCCCTCGGAGACGGAGCTGTGGGAGATGGTCATCCGTGAAAACCCCGGCTGGTTCCAGCACATCGTCTGCCCCCGGCGCGGTCAGCTGTTCCTGGAGGTCTGCCGCGCATAAGCTGCTTTCAGCAGCGCCTGAAAGGTGGTTGAAGCATTGTTCATCGCCGACACCCATTCGGACACCCTGTTCTCCCTGGGCGTGATGCGCCGTCCCCTGCAGGATTGCTGCATCACGCCGCAGCGCCTGCAGGCAGGCGGCGTCACCCTGCAGACCTTCGCCCTCTGGAGCGGCCCGAAAGGCCCGGAGGGTGATTATGAGGCCATCGCCGAGGCGGAATTCGCCGCCGTGAAGCAGCTGACCGACGCAGGTCTGCGCATGGTCACCAGCCCCGCCGACGCCCGGGAGGGTGAGAACGCCTTCATGCTCTCCCTGGAGGGGTGCGAGGTGTTCCACAAGGGCCTTGAAGCCGTGGCGGACTGGCGGGAGCGCGGCGTGCGCATGGGCGCGCTGGTGTGGAACAACGTCAACCGCATCGGCACCCCCGCGAAGGTGAACGCCGCCGACCACCTGACGGATTACGGCATCGCCGTCGTCCATGAGATGCAGCGCCTGGGCATGGCCGTGGACGTGAGCCACCTGAACGAGGGCGGCTTCTATGACCTGTTCCGCCGGGGCCATGTGCCGCCCATGGCCAGCCACAGCTGCTGCCGCCATCTGTGCGACCACTTCCGCAACCTCACCGATGAGCAGATCCGCCTGATGATCCGGGACGGCGGCTACATCGGTGTCAACTTCTACCCCGTTTTCCTTTCCGGCGACGGCAGGTCGGACAGCCTGACCATCGCCCGGCACATCGACCACATCTGCCAGCTGGGCGGCGCGGAGATCGTCGGCTTCGGCAGCGACTTCGACGGCATCGAGTGCTTCCCCGAGGACGTGCAGCACCCGGGGCAGATGGGCAATCTCTTGCAGGCCCTGCATTCCTACGGCTATACGGATAAAGCCCTGGAGAAAATCTGCGGCGGGAATCTGCTGGATTACTTCGCCCGCCTGGGCTGAAACACATGTTTTCCCTCATCCTGGCCACACTGTGGTCAGGACTTTTCTTTTCCGGAGGTACATGCCCCATGATCGTTGCCGACAACCTCAGCCGTGCTTATCCCATGGAGGGCCGCCTGCTCTACGCGCTGGACGGCGTGTCGTTTCACATCCGCCAGGGGGAATATGCCGCCATCGTCGGGCCCAGCGGCTCCGGTAAATCCACGCTGATGCACCTTCTTGGCTGCCTGGATTCCCCCACCGGCGGACGCTATCTCCTTCGCGGCGAGGATGTGTCCGCCCTGGACGCCGCCTCCCTGGCCCAGGTGCGCGGGGAGCGCATCGGCTTCGTCTTCCAGGGGTTTCAGCTCATCCCTCGTCTGACGGCGCTGGAAAACACAGCCCTGCCGCTGATGCTCGCAGGCGTCTCCCGGCATGAGCGCACCGAGCGCGCCGCAACACTCCTGCAGCGCGTCGGCCTGGGCAGCAGGCTGCACCACCGCCCCAGCCAGCTCTCCGGCGGACAGCAGCAGCGCGTCGCCATCGCACGGGCCCTGGCGCGCCGCCCCGACGTCCTCCTGGCGGACGAGCCCACCGGCTCCCTTGACCCCGCCGCCACCGGCGAGGTGCTCTCCCTCCTGGATGACCTGCATGCCGCCGGCCACACCATCGTCCTCATCACCCATGACCTGAAGGTCGCCTCCCGGGCGGAACGGCAGCTGGTCATGTCCCACGGGAAGCTCCTCCAGGGCTGACAAAATGACATTCTGTGCGTCATCAAGCAGATCATTATGACATTTCCGTGTCATCCTGCTTGATTTTTTGCAAAAAAAAGCGTACAATAAGATATCCGAGTATAAAAGGAGTGTCACAAATGGGCAAACGTATCCTGCTGGTGGACGATGAGCCGCTGATCCTCAAGGGTCTGAAGTATCAGCTGGAAATGGACGGCTACGAAACCGAGCTGGCCATGGATGGCGAGGAAGCGCTGGCAAAGTTCTTCTCCCGCCCCTTCAACTTTGTGCTGCTGGATGTGATGCTCCCCAAGCTGGACGGCCTGGCGGTCTGCCAGCGCATCCGCGAGCACTCCAATGTCCCCATCATCATGCTGACCGCCAAGGGCGAGGACATGGACAAGATCCTGGGCCTGGAATACGGCGCGGACGATTACATGACCAAGCCCTTCAATACCCTGGAGGTGCGCACGCGCATCCGGACGGTGCTGCGCCGCGTCGCCGCCGCCCAGCCCCCGGAGGAGAAGAAGGTCATCCGCGTCAAGGATATGGAGGTCAACCTCATCAAGCGCACCGTGACCCTCTACGGCACGGAGGTGAAGCTCACCGCCAAGGAGTTCGACCTCCTGCATCTGCTCATCACCAACCGCGGCCGCCCCTACACCCGCCAGGAGATCCTGGACACGGTGTGGAAGGATCCCTATGCCAGCGAGCGCACGGTGGATGTGCATGTCCGCCGTCTGCGCGAAAAGGTGGAGCAGGACACCGCTCACCCCCTTTACATCCTGACCGAGTGGAAGGTTGGTTACAAGTTCACCGATGTGGATTAAGCAGCACCCGTTTTCAAGCATTCGCTGGAAGATCCTGGCGACATTTCTTGTCATCATCGGGGTCTCCTTTGCCATCACTGCCGCGCTGCTGACGGGGCTTGTCAGCAGCACGCTCTATCAGCAGCGCACCCGTCAGGCCAGCCTTTCCGCGGAGAGACTGGCCACGTCGGCTGCGCCTTTTTTTGCCTCCGCACAGACCGCGCCCCTGCTGGAAAGCCTGACGACCGCGGCGGGCGAGCTGGACGGACGCATCCTCCTGCTCAGCCCCGACGGCAAGGTGCAGCTGGATACCTACGGTCTCCTGGAGGGCACCGGGCTGACCCTGCCCGTCATGACGCAGGTGCTGACCGGCAGCGACCCTTATGCCTATGGCATTTATCCCGTGGGCGACGGCAGCGATTACGCCGCCATCAGCGCCGCCCGCATGACCCATCACGGCGAAACCATGGGCGTGCTGCTGCTTTCCACGCCGGTCACGGAATTGCGCACCGCCATCGTCACCATGGAGAAGCAGCTCATCACCGTCTTTGCCGCCGTGGCAGGCGCGGCGCTGGTGGCGGCGCTGATCTTCTCCCTGACCCTGACCCGTCCGGTCAAGGCGCTGACCTCTACCATCCGCCGCATGGGCAAGGGCGACCTGTCCGCCCGTGTCCACATCCGCTCCTCCGGAGAAATGCAGGAGTTGGCGGACAGCTACAACGCCATGGCCGAGCGGATCGAGAACTTCGACCGCAGCCGCAGCCAGTTCGTCTCCAATGCCTCCCACGAGCTGAAAACCCCGCTGACCGCCATGAAGCTGCTGCTGGAATGCATGATCGAGCAGCCGGACATGCCCCAGCCGCTGCGCCTGGAATTCATGCAGGACATGAATCATGAGATCGACCGCCTTTCCGGCGTCATCACGGATCTGCTGACCCTGACGAAGATGGACAGCCAGGAGGGCCCCCTGCACCTGAGCGAGCTGGATCTGAGCCTGCTGACCCAGGACACCCTGCACACCCTGACCCCTGTGGCCGCCAAGGCCGGACTGACCCTCTCAGCCAGTATCGCCCCCGGGGTGCGCATCACCGGCGACGCCACCAAGCTCGGCTCCATCATCTACAACCTGACCGACAACGCCATCAAATACACGCCCGGGGGCGGCGAGATCCGCGTTGCCCTGTCCGTCCGTGGCAAGGACGCACTCCTGACCGTCCAGGACAACGGCATCGGCATTCCCCCGGAGGAGCAGGCCCATGTCTTCGACCGCTTCTACCGGGTGGACAAGGCCCGCTCCCGCGCCACCGGCGGCACCGGCCTGGGGCTTTCCATCGTGCGCCAGATGGTGCAGCTGCACGGCGGTGACATCACCCTGACCAGCACCCCCGGCGAGGGCTCCGTCTTCACCGTGACCCTGCCGATGCGAAAGGAGGGCGACTGATGTTCTCTGCCTCCGCGCAGCTGCGCATTTCCCGCCCGTCGCGCCGCTTCTTCCGTGCGGCCCTGCTGGCAGCGCTGCTGCTGTGTTGCCTTCTGCTGACAGGCTGCCGGCAGCGGGATCCCCTCGCCGCCATCGTCTCCACCGCCACGGACATCACCGTTCCCCTTCCCGCCCCCGATGCGGCGCTTCCCCGCCAGGAGAGCGTCACCCTCTGGTTCCGTCTGGGCACAGAGGCTCTGCTGGCCCCGGAGACCCGTACCATCACGCTGACCCCGGCCGCCCCCTATGAGCTGACGCTGCTGCAGGCCCTGACCGGCGGCCCCTCCGCCTCCTCCCTGGAGCTGAATGGCCTCTTCCCGCCCGGCACCAAGGTGCTGTCCACCCATCTGCAGGGCCGGACGCTCTTTGTCACCCTGAGCCGCCAGATCATGAATGATTTTGCGGACGAGCCCTCCGCCTGGGCGTCCAACGCCGCCTGGGCCGCCGAGGTGCCCCTGCGCCGACATCTGGCCATGCAGGCCATCGCCGCCACCGTGACGGAAAACTGCGATGTGGATCAGGTCGTCATCCTGGTGGAGCATACCGCCCGGAGCGGCGACAGCCTCCGCCTGCGGCAGGGGTATTATCGCAGCGGCGACGCTGACGCCAACGCCCTGGCTGCACCTCTCCACCGGGACGAAAGCGTTCTGCTGACCCCCGGCAACACGCTGGCCGTCATCCTGGATTGCTGGCAAATGCAGGACTGGGCCCGGCTTTACCCCTTCATCTCCCGCACCGACGCCGCCACCGGCGAAGTCCGCCCTGCCTACGACGCCTTCGCCGCCCGCATGGACGCGCTTCCACCCCTGACGGACTACACCGCCTCCACCGGCAGCGTCAGCCAGGACGGGCAATCGGCTGTGTTTTCCGTCCGCCTGTCCCTGCTCAGCAACGGTCAGGAGTACGCCGCCGAAGGGACGCTCCGCCTGCACCGTGAGAAGGGCATCTGGCGCATCAGCCTCAGCCAGTTCACCGGAAGGGAGGGTGATCTGCCATGAAAAAGCGGATGATGTGCTGCCTTGTGCTGTGCTGTCTGCTGGCCACGGGCTGCAGCTCCCGCCCTGCCCTGACCCCCGCGCCTGCGGCGTCCATGCCCGTGGCTGACGCGGGGGACGTCCAGGCCCCCATCGGCGACGTGGCGCTGGACTATACGGCCACCGCCGCGCTTTGCCTGCCCTCCGCCGACGGCCAGCAGGTGCTGACCATCTACGAGCCTCTCTCCTTCACCTACAGCCTGCACCCCGCTGAGACCATCCTGCGGGCGCTTCTTGCTCATCCCGGCAGCGCCCGCGTCCGCCCGGTGTCTGCGGTGACGATCGTCCCCGCGGGCAGCGACCCCGTAGAAATCTCCGGCGGCGTGGCCACCGTGAACCTTTCCGCCTCCGCGCTGGAAATCTCCCGGGAGGAGCTGCATACCGTCTGCCGGTGCATCACCGCCACCCTCTGCGAGCTGCCGGATGTGGATTACGTGAATGTCCTGGTCGCAGGCGTCCCCGTGGCCATGGACAGCGCGGGCTATCTGCCGCTGGGCGCCATCACCGCCCAGCCCGGCCAGGAGCTGCCGGTCATGTGGGAGCAGCTGCTGGCCCGCCGCACACCGGAGGGCGCCCTGCCCGCCTCCGCCGCGCTGACCTCCGCCGTGACGCTCTACTTCCCCCTGGCGGACGGCAGCGGCATCATCCCCGAAACGCGGCGCATCGCCTTTGCCGGTCAGCACCCGCAGCAGCTGGTCACGGGGCTCCTGGAGGCACTCTCCGCCAATGCGGAGAACCTGCCGGAGACCGCCGCCTTCCCGCCCCTGAATCAGCTGCTGCTCTCCGCGCCCGAGGTCACGACGCTGCCGGATGGCTCCCTGCGCGTGACGCTGCGCTTCACCGGCGACCTTCGCAGCTGGCTGACCAACGCAGGCGCCGACCCGGCCTGCGCCTTTGCCGCCATCGTCACCACGCTGACCACCTTTGTGCCGAGCCTGCGGGAGGTATGCCTCTACACCGGCGAACGCGGCGTCACCGGCGTCGCCTGTCCGGCCCAGGGCTCCCTTCTCTTCCCGGACGCCATCCACACCCGCGCCGCCTATTCCGGGTATCTGCAGACGCTTTGCACCGTCTACGGCGTATCCGGCCCGGCGCTGACGCCCATGACCGTTTCCCTGCCCTACCGCAGCATTTACTCCCCCCGTGCGCTGCTGCTCTCCCTCCCGGCAGGGGACGCACCCAACGCGGTTCTCCCCGAACCCATTGCCGACAGCGATGTGCTGGGCCTTGCCATCCAGGGTGATACCCTGACCATCAATCTCTCCGCCCGGTATGCCAACGTCCTGCGCAGCTGCCCGGAGCAGCAGCGCCTCATCGCCTACGCCATCGTCAACATGATGTGCAGCGGCGTGGGTGTGCGCCGTGTACGCTTCTGCTTTGACAGTGCCGTGACGGCCAGCCTGGGCAGCGATATCCTCTGGAGCGGCGATTTTCTCTACTGTCCCGGCCTCATCCGCTGACCATCCGACAGGAGGCTCAAATGAAACACTGCCTGCTATGCCATTGGCTGCTTCAGGGCCGCCGGTGGCTGCTGATCATCCCCGCAGCGATGCTGACGCTGCTGACCCCGCTGTTTGCACCCGTCTGGGTGTTCCTGCTGCTGCTCTCGGCGATTCTGCTGCTGACCGCCATGTGCGCCATCTACCGCCGCGATCTGATGGAGATCTGGACGCCCGAGCATCTGCGCATGCCCGCCCCCCGAGATGGCCAGGCTGAAATCGTCATGGTGGACGCGGCGCTCATCACCCGCGGCCCGGCGCTGCTGACCGTCACGCAGCCCTTCCAGGGGCAGCCCCGCCTGACCGCCGACGAGGGCGGCCTGCTGCTGGGCAAGGCCATGTGCCTGCTGCACAAGGCGCTGCCCCGGCCGGATGGCGCAGCCGTCGCCCAGGCCTGCCGCGAGCAGCTCTCCCACGACCCGGCGGATGTGTTCGCCACCAGCAAGGTGCTGCGTCACGGAACGAAGGAGCGCATCGCCAGCATCACCCTCCGGGAGGATGACGGGGAGGCCACTTACGCCGTCGGCAAGCCCGAGGACATCCTGGCCCGATGCGCAAAGATCATGGACGGCGATGAGCATCTCATGGGTACAGAGGATCATGCCCGCATCCGCAGCGCCGCCGCCGACATCTCCTCCGCAGGGGAAAATGTATATGCCTTCTGCGTTGCCTATGGGGATGAGGACGCCACCTTCCTGGGCCTGGCTGCCGTGGGTGACGCCGTGGACGCCAACGCCGTGCATCAGCTCCAGGCCCTGCGCCGCAGGGGCATCACCCTCGTCATCCGCGATGACGAAACGCAGCACATGGATGTTCCCGTGCTGCGCCGTAACCTGGACATTCCCGACCTCCACGCCCGCCCGGATATCCACCTGTGCATCACCCGTCCTCACCCGGACAGGCACACCCTGCCCATCATCCGTCACAAGGACAGGAGCCTGGAGGCGCCCGTCACAGCGCTGTGGACGCACTTTTCCACCATGTCCCTCATGCTCCGCCGCCTCAGCGGCCTGATGCTCCTGTGCCTGATGTGCTGCGTGCTGACCGGCGGCCTGTACTCAGCCCTGGCTGTCACGGCGGTGCTGACGGCGGGATATCTCAGTTTCGGCTCCCTCCTGAGCGCACGGCCCATCCGGGCCCATGAAATGGTGCTCACCGGCCTGGGCTGCCTGTTCATCCGCCTGCTGCTGAACACCGCAGGCCCGGCTGTGCAGGATTTTGCCGGGACGCTGCTGTGCCTGACGGCCTCCTCCATCCTGGCGCTGACCCTGACCCCTCCGGGCCGCAAAACGGAGCGCCGTGAATTCATCCCCATGATGATCGTCATCGGCGTGACGCTGGTTCTGCAGGTCATCCGCTCCTGGGCGGTTCTGGGCGCGGCGCTCCTGCCCGCCGCCTTCGCCATCGTGTGCGGACTGATCCTCGGTCTTGCCTTCCTTTTCACCTGGCGCTGATGCGCGGCGCATTTTTGCTTATTCTTCGCAATGTTCATCATTCGTTCATACTCATGCAAAAACAGTATTGTATAATGACCCTGAACGGCAGCGGAATACACCGCGCAGCCGCAATATCACAGATTTCCGTATTGAAGGAGGAATACCGATGACTGAACGCATTCGCCGCATGCTGGGCTGTGTCGCGCTTGTTCTCGCCTGCGTGATGATCGCCTCCGCCATGTCCCACACGCTGAACACCGCCGACGCCGAGACCACCGCTGAGCAGGTCGTCACCGTTGTGCACACCAGCCCCTTCACCCAGGCCGTCGCCGATGTTCGCGACAGCGTCGTGGGCGTGAGCAACTACCAGACCGTCACCTACGGCGGTTATGGATATGGCTTTGGCTACGGCTATGGCTATGGCTACGGCAACCGTCAGCAAACCCCGGAATCCCGTGAGGAGCTGGCCGCCACCGGCTCCGGCGTGGTGATCGGCGAGGGCTTTGTGCTGACCAACTTCCACGTCGTGGAGGACGCCAGCACGCTGAAAATCACCGTGACAGATGACGCCGGTGAAACCACGGAGTACGCCGCCACCCTTGTCACCTATGACGAGGTGCTGGACGCCGCCATCCTCTACGCGCCGGACTGCAAGCTCCCGCCCGTTGCCCTGGGCGACAGCGATGCGCTGCTGGTGGGCGACTGGGCCATCTGCATCGGCAACCCGCTGGGCTTCGCCAAGACCACCACAGTGGGCGTCGTGTCCGCCCTCAACCGCGCCATTGAGTCGGAGACCTATGACAAGTACGGCCGCCGCGCCACCATCTCCAACGCCATGATCCAGGTGGACGCCGCCATCAACAGCGGCAACTCCGGCGGCGGCATGTTCTCCGTCACGGGCGAGCTGATGGGCATCCCGACGCTGAAGTACTCCGGCAGCTACTACTCCGGCACCTCCATCGAGGGCATCGGCATGTGCATCCCGATCAACGCCGTCAAGCCCATGATCGACGACGTCCTCTCCGGCCGCATCAAGGCCATTCCCCCGGAGACCTCCGCCAGCGCCGGTGATGATGACTCCGTCAACCTGACCGGCCGTCCTCGCCTGGGTGTCAACATTGCCGACGTCAACACCTCCACCCGCGCCGCCCGCCTGGGCCAGATCCCCGACGGCGTGTTCGTCACCGCCATTGAAGCGGGCTCCCCTGCCGAAAAGGGCGGCATGCAGGTCGGCGACATCATCGTAGAGGTCAACGGCGTCATCATCACCTCTGCCACGCAGCTGCAGAACGAGATCGCCGGGTACAACACCGGCGACGTCCTGGATATCAAGGTCTACCGTGCCCCCGGCATTCTGGACATCTCCGGCAGCGAGGACGCCCCCGACGGCGATTATGTGGACCTGCAGGTGACCCTGGCCATCGTGGATGAGGTCATTGACCAGCCCATCTGATTCCGCAACCACCGATATATCAAAGGAGCGCCCCGGCTATTCCAGTCGGGGCGCTCCTCTTATATGCAGGTGTACGGAGATCACGCATTTTCCGGCGCGTCGCTGTCCTTCTTCCTGCGGGTACGGGGCTTCCTGGGCTGTTCCGCAGCCTTCACGGGCGTTTCCGCATCGGCCTTCTTTCGCCGGGCACGGGGCTTCGGCTGCTCTTCCGGGGCAGGCGCTTCTGCCGGGATATCAGCCTCCTCCTGCGCCTTGTCCGGCTTCACCACGGCAATGCGGCCGTCCTCCACCGTCAGGCGCACCATGTCGCCCAGGGCGATGTTGCCGCTGAGCAGCTCCTCGGAGAGGGTGTCCTCCACGGTGCGCTGGATCAGGCGGCGCAGAGGCCGTGCGCCGTACTTGACGTCGTAGCCCTCGCGGGAGAGCTTCTCCTCCACCGCCTCGTCCCAGGTCATGTGGATGGCCCGCTCCTGCAGACGGCCCGCCACCTGCGTCAGCATCAGCCGGGCAATGGCGCGGATATTCTCCTCATTCAGGGCGTGGAAAACAATCATCTCGTCGACGCGGTTGATGAATTCAGGCCGGAACACATCCTTGACCGCCTTCATCACCGCGTCACGCAGAGCGGTGTGGTCGCCGGACTCGGACGCCTTCTGCGCGCCGAAGCCCAGGGAACGGGTCGTCACCAGGTCATGAGCGCCGGCGTTGGAGGTCATGACGATGATGGTGTTCTTGAAGGACACCACGCGGCCGGTGGAATCCGTCAGGCGGCCATCCTCCAGCAGCTGCAGCAGGACATTGAACACGTCCGGGTGCGCCTTTTCCACCTCGTCCAGCAGCACCACGGAATAGGGCTTGCGTCGCACCGCCTCCGTCAGCTGACCGCCCTCCTCATGCCCGACATAGCCGGGAGGCGAGCCGATCATCCGGGACACGGCATGCTTCTCCATGTACTCGGACATGTCGATGCGGATCACGGCGTTCTCATCGCCGAACATGGCTTCTCCCAGGGCGCGGCACAGCTCCGTTTTGCCCACGCCCGTGGGGCCCAGGAACACAAAAGAGCCAATGGGCCGCCGGGGATCCTTCAGGCCCGCGCGGGCACGGCGGATGGCGCGGGACACGGCTGTGATGGCCTCATGCTGACCGATCACGCGCTCGTGCAGCACGTCCTCCAGGTGCAGCAGCTTCTCCTTTTCGCTCTGGGTCATCTTCGTCACCGGAATCCCCGTCCAGCGGGACACGACGGCCGCAATATTCTCCGCGTTCACCTCGCCCACGACGCCGGACTGCTTCTCCTTGCGTTGCTGCCGCAGCTGCTCCACCTCTGCCTGCAGCGCGCGGGCACGATCCCGGAGCGTCGCCGCTTCCTCAAAATCGCCCCGGTCAGCAGCGGATTTCTTCTGCTTTTCCAGCGTGTCCAGCTCATGTTCCTTGCTGCGCAGGTCGGGGGAAGCCGCAAAGGCGTCGATGCGCACGCAGGAGCAGGC
>JAFXDB010000243.1 GCA_017516305.1 Clostridia bacterium
ACCGAAATTTACATATATGGACGGTAAAAACGCTGTACATCCGGGCAATTATGCGGTAAAATAAAAATGGTTGAGTATACCATCCATGTTCGGATGCCTGAAGGAGTGAGTTTGATGATGAATATGAATAAGAAAGCCTTCCTGTCAGTGATCATCATTTTGGCGCTGCTGCTGCCCTGCATGTGCCTGGCGGAGGAAACCGGCGCAGACACACTGCTGCTGAGCGAGCTGACGGAATGGGCGACGCGCTATCAGGTGCGCGCCATGAATGCGCAGCCCCTGAATGACCCTTCTGCCAGCCTGACCAGCGACGGCTACGAGTTTATTTACGATTTTGCCACCCTCTATGCCGATCGGCCCGTGATGAACGAGGAAACGGTGGTATATGCGGTGGTCATCACTTCCCCGGAGGAGGTGGGCCCCCGTGGCGTATGCGTGGACGACCAGCTGTCCGCTGCCGTGGCGGCCTTCTACAGCGAGAATTCAGAGCTGCGCGGAAGCCGGGAGAATGCGGTGATCTACCTGATCGACCTGCTGCCCGAAAGCCTGCAGTGGGCCGAGGTGCAGCGTGCCGGTCAGCGCGTGGAGACGGTGCAGTATGCTGTGCATGACCAGGCGGCCTCCGGCGGCTACACCGACGCAGGCCTCATCCTGACCATGCAGGACAATACTGTCAGCGCCATCCGTGCCTACGGCATGTACAGCAGCATCACTTTTGACGAGGTGTATGCACTGCGTGACCGCATCCAGGCGGACGCTATGGCGCAGGACTACGGGATGGTGCCCATGAGCTACAATGGCGGCACGCTGGAGAAGTTCAGCGGAGCAGACCTGTATTTTGCGGGCATGGATTTCACTGCTCTGACGCCGGAATACCTGGCCATGCGCCTGGGTGACCCCATTGACGAGGAATGGGTGCAGGATGGGGATATCTCCATCCGCACGATGACCTGGGCGGATTGCGAGGTGACCTTCACCTGCGACAGGGACGGCAGCAATCCCCGTATTTATATGTACCTCATCACCGGCCCCGGCGTGGACGGCCCCCGCGCGGTGTGCGTGGGCAACACCTTCCCGGAGGTATTCAACCGCTTCCGCAATGGCGAAGGCGAGTTTGACGGCGTGAGCCGCGAGGTGCTTTACGGAAACGAGGACAGCGGCGAATTCGGCGCGGCGGATTACGGCTCCGATGCCTCCGTTACCCTGCGTTACGGCCTGGTGCTGGAGGACGGCAGCCGCGTGGTGCTGCACATGACCTTCACTGAAATGGTGCTGATGGAGATCATGGTGTACATGGCGCAGTAAAGTATACTGTTATTTTCAAGGAGTCAACCGATGATGAAGATCGACCTGACCTGTCCGGTGGAGGCATGGCGCGTGACAATGCCTGAGTATGACGGCGATGTCTGCGAGGTGACGCTGTTCAATCTGTCCGCCCAGCAGGTATCCTCGGTGGAGGTGCGTCTGCGCCTGCTGGCCGAAACGGGCGAGGAGCTGCGGCTCATCACCCATCGGGGCAGGATGCTCAACGGCGCGCCGGGCCGCACCTTCCGCATGTCTGTACCGGTTGGGGCGCATGTCCGCGCTGCTGGCTATGATGTTTTTGTCGAACGCGTTTGGTATGATAACGGCGCGGTTTGGCGGCACGAAAAGGAGAATCTGACCGAGTACGAGCCGAACAATCTCCGACGCTCCCAGGCGCTGACGGATCTGCGTATGGCGGCGGGCGCCGCTGCCAGCGGATATCCCGTGGAGCAGGGCGAGCTGTGGCTGTGCGTCTGCGGAAGACCCAATAAAATGGGCACGGATACCTGCCTGCGCTGCCATCAGAGGAAGGATGACGTCTTCCGCCGCTTCAGTCGGGAGGCCATTACCGAGATTGCCTGTGCCCGTGAGCGCGAGCTGGAGGAGATCCGCCGGCAGACGCTGGAAAATGCTTTCGCCGGTGCGGAAGGAAAAAAGAAGAACCCTGTTCACCGCCGTGGACGGAACAGGCGGCGGTGGCTGGGAATCGTCCTGGCTGCGGCGGTATTGCTGGCGGTGGTGGGAGGCCTTACGTTTCATGGCGTCCCCTATGTGCAGTACGAGCTGGCACAGCGCGCCCTGCTGCAGCAGGACTATAATGCGGCTGAGGAGGGCTTTGCCCGCCTGGCCGCCTGGGATTACCGAGATGCATCCGCCCGTGTGGACGAATGCCGGTACCTGTCCGCCTGTGATGTGATCGGCGGCGATTCCGTCACCGAAGCGGAGCTGATGGAAGCCTGCGTGGTTTTCGAGTCCCTGGGGGACTATGCCGACAGCGCGGACAAGGCCCTGAGCTGCCGCTGGCGCGTGGCGGAAATGCAGCTGGCTGACGGACGCCTGGACGAGGCGGAGGCTGCCTATGAGGCCCTGGGCAGCTACGGCGAGGCTGCGGCCCGCCTGACGGAGATCGAATACCGCCGTGCCTGCGCGCTGCTGGATGCCGGAAGCTGGGATGCGGCCGTGGCGGCCTTCGAGTCCCTGGGGGACTATGCCGACAGCGCGGACAAGGCGCTGGACGCTGTTTATCTGCCCGGCAAGGAGGCACTTGAAGGCGGCGACGCCGAAACCGGCCTGGCGCTGCTTTCGCAGGTGCCCGGTCACCGAGATGCGGATGACCTGATCCGCGGCTATCATTATGATCAGGGTGTGGCCCTGCGCGCCCTTGGCAATATAGAGGCAGCGGCGGAGGAATTCTACCTTGCCGGCGGATACAAGGACGCTGCCGAGCAGGCGGGCGAGTGCTTCTACGGCCCTGCCAGCCTGGCGATGGAGATTCTGGATTATCCCCGTGCGGCGGAGCTGTTCGCCAAGATCCCCGGCTACAAGGACGCAGACGAGCAGTGGCAGCTGGCGACCTACGAAACGGCTAAGATCGCCATGAAGCAGCTGCGCTATGCCTATGCGGCGGAGCTGCTGGCCCAGCTGCCGGAGGAATACGCCGATGCGGCCTCCCTCCTGATGGACTGCACCTACTACCCTGCCATGAACGCCTATACCCGCCGCGATTATCAGGAGGCCATTGACGGCTTCAGCCAGATTCCCGATCACCGGGACAGCGCGGAGATGATCTCCTGCTGCCAGTACGAGTGGGCGGCGGCGTTGCTTGACGCCGGGAATTACGACGCTGCGGCGGAAAAATATGCGGCCCTGGGAACGTATTCGGATGCTGCGGCGCGCCTGCAGGCCGTGCGCTATGCCCAGGCTGGTGTGCTGCTGGCGGGTGCCAGCGAAACGCCGGAGGAAACCCTTGCCAATATAGATCAAGCCATTGCCCTGTATGAGGGGCTTGGCGAATACCCGGATGCGGCTGCGAAGGCGCTGAGCGCCCGCTATGCCCGCGCAGAATATCTCCTCGGTCTTGGTGATGTGACCGGCGCAAGGACAGCCTTTGCGGCCCTGGGAGAATACGGGGACGCTGTGTCCCGCGTCCGGGCCTGTGACTATGCCATGGCAGAGGCTATGGCGGCTGCGGGGAATCACGAGGGGGCGGCTGCGGCTTTCGAGGCCCTGGGAGAATATGCTGACAGCGCCGACCGTGCCCGTGAGCAGCGTTACGCCATTGCGGAAGCGATTGCGGCCACCGGTGATGTGGACAGCGCTATCACGGCCTTCCTGGCCCTGGGCGAGTACGAGGACAGCGAGACCCGCGTGCTGCAGCTGCGCTACACGGCGGCGGCGGCCCTGGCGGAAAGCGGCGAGACGGAAGCTGCCGTGGCGGCCTTCGAGGCCCTGGGGGAATATTCCGACAGCTCGGAAAAGGCTCTGGCTCTGCGCTATCAGGAGGCGGAGGCACTGGCAATGGCCGATGTGGACGCGGCTATTGATGCTTTTGCTTCATTGGGCGATTACAATGGCAGTACGGATCGCGCATTGCAGCTGCGCTACGCGCAGGCGGAAGCAATGGCAGCTACAGACGTGGACGGTGCCATTGCAGCCTTTGAGGCGCTGGGGGATTATTCCGACAGCGCGGAGAGGGCGCTGGGCCTTCGCTACGCGCAGGCGGAAGCAATGGCAGCCACAGACGTGAACGGTGCCATTGCAGCCTTTGAGGCGCTGGGGGAATATTCCGACAGCGCAGAGAGGGCGCTGGGTCTTCGCTACGCGCAGGCGGAAGCAATGGCAGCTACAGACGTGGACGGTGCCATTGCAGCCTTTGAGGCGCTGGGGGATTATTCCGACAGCGCGGAGAGGGCGAAGGGCCTTCGCTACGCGCAGGCGGAAGCAATGGCAGCCACAGACGTGGACGGTGCCATTGCAGTCTTTGAGGCGCTGGGGGATTATTCCGACAGCGCGGAGAGGGCAATGAGCTTGCGTTACGAGCAGGCGGAGGAAATGGCGGCCATGGGCCAGTGGCAGGAGGCGGCTTCCGCCCTGACGCCTGCCGCGACGGATGCCCCTGTGAACGATGATGCGGCGGCCCTGCGGTATGAGGCGGCGGAAAAGCTGCTGCAGGAGGGCAAATGGGAGGAAGCAGCCGACATCATGGAGAGCCTGGGCAATTATGCCGACAGCGCCGAAAGGGCCAGTCTGATCCGGTATCAGGCGGCTGAGCAGATTTTCGCTTCCGGCGACTGGCAGCGGGCGGTGGGCATCATGGAAAGCCTGGGCGACTATGGCAACAGCGCGGCCCGTGCCCTGTCAATGAAGTATCAGACCGCCATGAGCCTGGCCCTCAAGGGGGAGCATCTGGCTGCGGCGGAGATCTACGACGGCCTGGGCAATTACGCCGACAGCGTCAGCCTGGCTCGTCAAGCCCGATATGACGGTGCGTGTGCCCTGCGGGCCGCGGCGGATTTTGACGGTGCCATTGCCCTGTTCACCCTCCTGGGGGACTATCAGGACAGCGCCGCGCAGATTCCTGCCACGGAGTATGCCCGGGCGCAGCATGCAGCCGATCAGGGCGATTATCTGTCGGCCGCGCAGCTCTTCGGGGCCCTGGGCGCCTATTCCGATGCATCCCGGCAGGTGGAGGCCATGTATGACAAGTACTATGGTCCGCTGCTGAATCCTGTGAATCAGGCATATAATGAGGGCAGATATACGGACGCCATCGCCATGCTGGAAACGCTGGATCTGACCCGTGTGCCGGAAAGGTACAGGGATATGGTCAACGTGTACAGGGAGAGCTGCTGGCGGGAGGCGGAGGCGTTGCTGGCGGCGGGCAAGCCCTATGAGGCACTGGTGTATTATCAGCGCATTCCGGGGTACAAGAGCGTGGATTCCCGCCTGAGCCGCAGCTGGTATCTGATCCTGGGCGAATGGACGGATCTGCAGGGAAATCTGTATGTCTTCCGGGAGGACGGCACCTGCAGCCTGAACGGCGAGGAGTTGTCCTTCACTGTGGACGGCGACGCCATGTACACCGGCGACGATCCTGACCTGATGGCCGAGACGCACCGGCTGACGGGCGTCAACCGTCAGCATGCCTGGCTGTATGACAAGCGCACGGGGACGGAAATCACCATTTATCTGACCCGCGTGGAGAAATAAGCAGAAAACGAAACACCGTATGCGTTGTATCCAGGGCTGGCATATTTCATGAAAGATGGTATATGCCAGCCCCGTTGATTCTGTATTGACAGGGCGCAGAGACATGGCGTGGAGAAATGAGGGACAAAGGAGGCAGGGAGCAGATGGAGAAACGATACAGCAGCGAACCGGCCTGGGCCAGCGCGGAGGATCAGCACCCCAGGGGCGTTCCGGTGGTGAGGAATGACAGGTACTGGCTCTATGCCGAGGAAGCGCCGGAGGGCTGGCACATCACCGGCGTCCGTGCCAATGTTGAGCATGGCCTGGAGGAGGTGCGCGTTCCCGCGGAGGTGGACGGTAAGCCTGTCCTGAGCCTGCGGATGGACTGGACATACGACCCGGAGCATCCGGCGTATGTAGGGCAGCTGTACTTTCCGGACTGCATTCCCGGGGTGGACGGGCGCTCGATGCGCTATGTTTTCCGGGCAATACCGGAAAAGACGGAGCATCCCTGCTTCATGGAGAAGGAAAACCTGCTGCTGACCCCGGACGGAAAAACAGTGGTGGCGGCGCTGGTGATGTATCAGCGGTACTACTTTGTCCCGGATGGCGTGGAGAACGTTGCCGCATATGCGTTTGCTGAGCGACGGATGGACAGAGTCTTCCTGCCTGGAAGTCTGCGCAGCATCGGTGAGCAGGCATTCGCGGGTACGTTCCGTCTGCGCGGCATGGTGGTGCCGGAAGGCGTGACCAGCATCGGCGACGGAGCCTTTGCTGACAGCGGCGCGGTGTCGGTCATCCTGCCGGACAGCCTGGAAATGCTGGGCGCGGGCGCCTTTGCCGGTTCGGACATCCTGGAGGTGACCATCCCGCCCCGCGTCCGCAAGCTGAAGAAAACCTTCATGTACTGCCGTGACCTGTGTAAGCTCTATCTCAGCGAGGGCCTGCAGGAGATTGGCCCGTATACCTTCCAGGCCTGCGACAATCTGCGGCGCATTGTGCTGCCACAATCCGTGCAGCGTGTGGATGACAACGCCTTTGCGGAGTGTGAGACAGAAATCATCCGCAGCTGAAAAAAGCATCGGAATAAACTGTGCGCTTCCCTGGTCAATGAAAGGGGAGCGCACAGTTATTTTCATTCACTTATCCGGTGATATTTCTCCTCAGCGCATTGATGGCGTCCATAGCCCGGGCTGCGTCGGGGATGAAGCGGAGCTGGAAGCCGGGATAGCTGCTGAGGCTGCGTGCATTTTTCGTGCCGATTGGCCTGTAGGCTTGTATGGTGGCCCACAGATCCCCAAGGAGGATGGTGCCGGAGCCATCGCGGCCCTGAAACAATCCCATGCGCTGGGTCTCGCCGGGAATGAAGGTTTCTACCTTGCCGCCAATGCTGCGGAGGATACGCCGGTCGGTGATGACGATGACCGTCCTGCGCATGCTGATGCGCTGCAGCACCGTGCGCCCCAGGAGCATGTACAGCCCGACGAAGATGGGGAAGGAGAAGATGATCTGAATGATGAGGGGCGAGTCCGTTGTCTGACGGGGCAGGAAGGTCAGCGCGCCCACGGCGATCAGCCCCACACCCAGCACAAACAGAGCCGGAAGGATGTTCAGCCAGTCATAGTCAAAGCCGAGGGGCGGACGCTCGGGTCTGCCCTGCCATAGCAGCTTTTCGCCGGGGTCGAGGGGCAGAAGGGGGGCGTCCGACAGCGGCTGCATGTCGGGGATGGAGGGTTCCACACCCCGGATAAGGGCCAGTACATGCTCCGCCTCCGGGATGTGGTACAGTTCAAAGCTGTCCAGCGAGGCCAGCGACGTGCGCAGCAGGGCGGTAAGCCAGTCCTGCGGCAGGTGGGTGTAGAGCTGGAAGCCGCCGGGGGAAACATGCACGGCGGTCGTTTTGTCCATGGCGAAGGTGATGGTGCCGCAGCCATCTTTCGTGGGGATCACGCGCCCACGGGGGAGATGGATGACGTCCAGCGCGTCCACCGTGCCGCGGCGATACCGCAGGATGCGCCGGTCGGTGACAGCATAGGCCATTCCCGGCGTCAGCCACAGCCGGTACAGAAGCGGCGCGAGGGTGGAAAAAAGTACGCCCAGCAGCCAGATGCCGATGATTCCGCCGAAGCTCCACAGCACCCATTCCGGCGGGTCAGACCGGGCAATATTGTACAGCATGAATACGCCCGCACCCAGAAAGGGCAGGAACAGCAGGGATTTTGCGTCCTCCTTCGTGAAGCGGGGGGCGTCAGGGGCGGGCTCACCCTGCCAGAGGATTTTTTCGCCGGGCGTTATCCAGGGCTCGTACCAGCGGGGATCGGGCATGGGATCAGCTCCTTTTGTGCGGTTTGTTTCATATGTTATGACGCACGGAAGGTGGATGATGTTTCATTTTTCCTTATTTCCGGCGAAAAAAATCCGTAAGTACAGCATAGCATGCCGTACCCACGGATACAAGAGGCAGTGCTTCAAAACAGCGGATATGTGTCCGAAAGCATCAGTCGATCCTGTTCAGCTGATGGGCCTGACTGCCGCTGAGGATGGCCTCGCGCTCCTCCTTCAGTTCAGCACACAGGGCGACGGGCGTCCATTCCGCGTTGGTGGGGGTCAGGATGGCCTTGAGCGGGAAGGGGGGAATGCGCTGCTGCTTCGCCGTCTTGAGGAAGTTGTTCAGCTGCACGTTGGTCATGTGGCAGAACACGATCATCTCGTCGGCAAAGGGCTCGGCGGCCTCGGGCGCTTCGGGGCGCTCCGTCAGCCCGGCCAGGGCGGACAGGGGCATGGAGAAGTCCTCCTGAGGAACGACCTTCGCCAGCAGCCCCAGCTTCATGCACAGGAAGCGGAGCTTGGCCAGGCGCGCGTCGGAAAGGTTGAAGGCAAGAATGGTCGGGCGGGACATGGCGGATACCTCCTTCATGCGGGCAGGGAACCCTCTCAGTCACCTGCGGTGACAGCTCTCCCAAAGGGAGAGCCTTTTGGAGTGTCAGACGGCTACGTTGTTGATGGGCGTGCCGGCCAGGAACTGACGCACGTTGTCCACGGCGATGTCCATCAGGCGCTGGCGGGTCTCGTAGCAGGCCCAGGCGATGTGGGGGGTGAAGATCATGTTGGGGAGGCCCAGCAGGGGGCTGTCGGCAGGGATGGGCTCCACGGCGGCCACGTCGGCGGCTGCGGCGTACACCTTGCCGGACAGCAGGGCCGCGCGCAGGTCGGCTTCGTTGATCAGTGCGCCGCGGGCGGTGTTGAGCAGGATCACGCCGTCCTTCATCTTCGCGATGGTCTCCCGGTTGATCATGCCGGTGTTCTCCGCCGTCAGCGGGCAATGCAGGGAAATGACGTCGCTGCGGGCGTAGAGCTCCTCCAGGGGAACATAGGGGTCGCCCTGGCTGTGGCGGCTGTAAGCGATGACATGCATGCCCAGAGCCTTGGCTGCCTTTGCCGTGGCCTGGCCGATGCGTCCATAGCCGATGATGCCCAGGGTTTTGCCCTGCAGCTCCATCAGCGGATAATCCCAGAAGGCGAAGTCCGGGCAGGCGGACCACTTGCCCGCATGCACCGCGTCGCTGTGGCGGCCCACATGATGGCAGATCTCCAGCAGCAGCGCCATGGTGAACTGGGCCACCGCCTGGGTGGAATAGGCGGGCACGTTGGTGACCACGACGCCCTTCTCCTTCGCTGCGGCGATATCCACCACGTTATAGCCCGTTGCCAGAACGCCGATGTAGCGGATGGCGGGGCAGGCGTCCAGGATGGCGCGGGTGATGACGGTCTTGTTGGTGATGACGATGGGCGCATCGCCGATGCGGGCGATCACGTCCTTCGGGGCGGTGCGGTCATATACGGTCAGTTCGCCCAGGGCGGCCAGCGCGTCCCAGGAGAGGTCGCCGGGGTTCTCCACATGGCCGTCGAGAATGACAATCTTCATGCTGCTTGTTCCTTTCGGTTTGTTTTCCTGCCTGTATTGTATCACGGCGGCGGAGCTTCGTCAATTCATCTATTCTCGTCAATCAGGGCAGCGGCGCAGTTGTAAAAAGGCGCGGGAAGGTGGACAAATCGCTGCCTGATATGATATACTGAAAATGGTGATTTCCAATCTTTTCTCAGGAGAGTGTGATCATGCGTATCATCACAAGGCTGATTGCATGGATGCTTGTACTTGCCATGCTGCCGGTTCCGGCGGCCGTGGCGGAGGAGGCGCTGCGCGGCTATGATCAGGAAGCTGGTTATGTTTATGTGACCCTGGGCACCTTCCCGCAGACGGAAAACGGAGCGCGGCAGCCCATTGTGTGGCGTGTGCTGCAGGTGCAGGACGGCCGGGCGTACCTGCTGAGCGAGTATGTGCTGGAGGCCCGGCGCGTCCACGATGACAGCAAGGAATATGCCAACGATATCACGGCCGGAGATCCGGGCTTTGACGGCGATTTTACACAGACGGAGCTGCATGGCTACCTCAACGGGGAATTCATGCTGAACCTGACCGACGGGGAAAAGGCGCTGCTGGTGCAGGATGAGGAATGGGGATATTTCACCCTCCCCTCTGCCGAGGAATTGAAGGATGCCAGTCTGGGATTTGCCAGAGAAAAGGATCGCAAGGCCTGGGGGACGGAATATGCGGTCGGTCACAACCTGCTGGTTTATGGCAGTGCTTCTGGCTACAGCAGTCCCTACTGGATCCGCAACCAGTCCTCCAGCAGTCGTCGGAGCGTCCGGTGCATCATGGCCAAGGGCGAATGGGGGTATTACAGCGTCACTGCGGACAATCATGGCGTGCGCCCGGCCTGCTGGCTGGACATGAACCGTGTGGTCATCCTTTCAGGCAGCGGTACGCTGGAAAACCCGTATGTACTGCTGACAGATGGGTCGGCGGCAGCGTCCGCTGCGTACACCGGGAAGACTGCGGAAACGGCGGAGGAACCGGCAGTGCAGCCTGCTGCGGACATCGGGGAGACTGCGGAAAATCCGGAGGAACCGGCAGTGCAGCCTGCTGCGGAGGAAAACGGGTACAAAACCATTACCATCACCTTTGCCGGTGACGTAACCCTGGGCGGCGAGGATTATCTCCGGAATGACCCGGCCTCCTTTGCCTCCGTATACGCGCAGAACGGCCCGGAATACTTCCTGGCCAACTTTGCCGAGTTTTTTGCCGAGGATGACCTGACCATCGTCAACCTGGAGGGCGTTCTGACGGACAATGACTCCCTGCGTCCCGAGGACAAGGGAAGCGGCACTGAATCCGGGAGCGGCTACTGGTTCCGGGGCAGCACAGAGTATGTACAGGTGTTGACTGCGGCCAGCGTGGAAGCGGTGTCCCTGGCGAATAACCACACCCTGGATTACGGCCCGGTGGGCCTGCGCGACACCATCGCCACCCTGGACGCAGCGGGCGTGGAATGGTTCGGCACACGCGACAAGCACAGGGACGAGACGGAGAAGTTCTTCTTTTACGAAAAGGATGGCGTGACCATTGCCTTTGTTGGCCTGTACTGGCAGGATTATCAGAAGGGCAATCCCGATGGCTGCGGCGCGTGGCTGTCCGAACAAATCAGCTACCTGAAGGAATCCGGTCAGGCGGATGCGGTGGTGGCTGTCTTCCATGGCGGACAGGAATACGGCCGTCACCGTACCCATCCCCAGACGGTCTTTACGGCCATGGCTCTGAAGGCCGGTGTAGACCTGATCATCTGCCATCATGCCCATGTGGTGCTGGGCATGGACGTGATTGACAACCGCACCGCCATTTATTCCCTGGGTAATTTCTGCTTCGGCGGCAACCGCAATGCCTACCAGCTGACGCCCAAGAAGAAAACCACCGTGCAGGATGCAGCGCCTGCCCTGGTCGTGCGCGCGGTGCTGACCTTTGATGAGGATGGCACCTATCTTGGCCAGCAGATCAGTCTCTACCCCGTGCAGACCACCTCTGTGGACCGCAACGGCGGCGATTATCAGCCTAATGATTATCAGCCCAAATTCGTCACCGGCCCCCTGGCGGCCCGTGTCCTGCATCTGCTGCAGGTGGATATGTATTACGATCTGAAGGACAGGATCAATAAGGATCTGAAGACCCTCGTGGTGGCGGAGGAAAATAAGCTGCAAGAAATGGACACCTCCGAGGGCATGGCGTGCATCACTCTGCCTTATCTGCCTGCGGAGGGTGAATAATCGCAGAAGGAGGAACTGGCGATGAAGAAGATTCTGGTTCTTCTGCTGGGGCTGCTGCTGGCAGGCACGGCCATGGCGGAGCTGCCTGCGAACCTGACGGAGGTTGAGCAGGAGGCCTTCATGGGCGATGCGGAGCTGACGGGTGTGCTGACGCTGCCGGAGACGGTGCAGAAGGTCGGAAACCGCGCCTTTGCAGCCACCGGTCTGCATGCGCTGATCGTTCCCGCGGGCTGTGAAAGCCTGGCGGGAGATGTGTTGGCGGACGCACAGGCGGCCTATGTGATGCTGGATGGCACGGCCACCGCCATCAGCGGCGATGCCCTGACGGATGTGCCCTGCATCTTTGCACCCCGGGACAGCGCTGCCAGCGCAATGGACGGCTTCTATGCCGCAGAAAGCCTGTGCGTGGCGGACGGTGTGTTCTATACCGTGAAGGAGGGGGAGGCGCTTCCGCTGTGTGCGGTGATGCCCCTGGAGGGGGAGGTCATCCTGCCCAAGTTCCTGGAGGAACAGCCTGTGATTTCCCTGGATTCCATGACGCTGCGGGGCTGCGAGAATGCTGTGTTTCAGGTGCCCTCCTACCTGACCGTACCGGAGGGGATGAACGCCGCTCCATACGATTGCATGATGGTCAGCGCCCCCACGGCCAATGTGGCGGAATCCGCTGTCGGCGATCCCATTACCTGGACGACCCAGCTTGAGGGCGCTTATGGCGATGTGAGCTACATCTGGCTCTTTGATGTGGAAGGCGCCGTTTCCAGCATCATCACGTCGAAGCCCACGGTGACCTGGAGTCCCACGGCGGAGGGCCTCTGCATTGTCAAGGTGACTGCCATCGACGCCTTGGGTGACAAGGCCGAGGCCCGAAGCGCGGGCATCACCATCGGCCCGGCGGTGCCGATTTATCGTGCGCTGCTGGTGGGCAATATCTATACCGGAATGGATAACGAACTGGGGGGCTGCGATACAGACGTCTACGCCATGCGCTCCATGCTGAACAGCATGCAGGGCACGGATTATGCAGTCACCACCTATATTGACCTCACCGCCAGCGAGATTCAATCCAGGATTACCTCTACCTTTGCCGACGCCCGGGCCTGCGATGTGTCCCTGTTCTATTTCAGCGGTCATGGCACGTCCGAAGGTCAGCTGGTGGGTATGGGTAACTCGCCGATCAGCCCCGGTGCGCTGCGGAACTGGCTGGATCAGATCCCCGGCACAAAGATTGTCATCATCGACTGCTGCTACAGCGGCCGCATGATCGGCAAATCCGAAGGCTCTGCCAGCCCCTCTGCCTTCACCAGCGCCTTCATCAGCAGCTTCTCCTATTTCACCAAGGGCAACAACCTGGCCAATAACGGCTATGTAGTCATGACGGCCTGCTCCATGACGGAAACGTCCGCCTCGATCAGTGATGGAATTATTTCCTTTGGCGCCTTTACTTATGGTGTGTGCTACGGCAGTGGATATGAGGAGTGGGATCAACAGTATATGGGCTACATGCCCGCAGATCAGGATGGCGACGGCTCCATCACCCTGGGCGAGTCGTATGCCACGACAGTGGAACGCGTTAACTGGCTCATGTCGGTGGTTGGTTTCAGTCAGTCCGCCCAGTACTACGGTGATACGGAATTTGTGCTGTGGACGCAGCCCGCTGTCCCCTGAATCTCTGAATGGAAGATAGAAATCTCCTGTCGGCAGCAGGCTGAACAAACGCTGCTGCCGGCAGGTGAGTAAAAAATAAAAAACTTCATTTCAGGGCTTGACAAACCCTCTGATCCATGCTATCATTATCCATGTCGTCAAGCGACATGGTGCCATGGCTCAGTCGGTAGAGCACATCGTTCACATCGATGGGGTCGTAGGTTCGAGTCCTACTGGCACCACTCACCAGCCTTTACGGGCTGGTTTTTTGTTGCGAAAACCGGTGGGTACATCGTCTCATCGATGGGGCATTTTCCCCTGCGCCGCCAGTGGCGGAAGCAGCAGGGGAAAATGTGAGATGACCGAGCGAAGCGAGACCGTAGGTTCGAGTCCTACTGGCACCACTCACCAGCCTTTACGGGCTGGTTTTTTGCGAAAACAGGAGGGCATAATCCTCGTTTTCAATGGGGCTCGCATCAGATTTTTGAGGATTTCCCGGCGGATATCGGTTAATATCGAAGCATCAGGACGGCAGAAGGCCGTCAAGCGAAGGAGGAGCAACAATGAAAAAGGCATGTATCCGAATCTGCACCCTGATGGTGCTTCTGACCCTGGCGGCAGGACTGTTCCCTATGTCTGCCAGTGCGGATGTTGTGGATGAGGTGACCCTGAACGGCGGCACATACGGTGCTTATACGGCTGTTTTCTACGCCAAGGCATCGTCGGACTGGTTTGCATCGGACGAGATCGACCTGGACATCACCTCATGCTACCTTTACTACGATTGCAATAACCGCTACGGCGTCGGCGGCAGCAAAATCGTTCCGCCTGCGGTGGAGCTGAAGATCAGCCGCTTCAATTTCACCACCGGTCAGTGGGAGCTGGAGCAGAACTATGACGTATGGTACGACCGTAGCCACACGATCGAGCTGCAGCAGACGGATGTGATCTATCGGATCGAAGTGTACTTCTGGAATGTGAAGACGGTGGCGGCCTCCTACATCCGTCATGGCAAGCTGGATAATCCCCATGGCGGCGATGTGACCAACGCCTACTGGAAGGGCAATGGCCCTTACATCTATGCCACCGGCGGTCACAAGGTGAAGCTGTTTGATACCTGCCCCATTACCAATACCCGTTGAGAGGGTAAGAAAAAAGAGTGCCGCAGGCTTCATCCGATGCCTGCGGCACTCTCTGTTATTTGCTGGTCTGATCAGTACTCGTACACGGTGATAACGCCGCCCATGTTGTCCAGCGTCATGGTGTAGTTGTTGGTCAGGCGGTTGACGTCCACGGTGAAGGTGGCCGCATCGTCCCCGACGTACTGGTAGGTGATCTCATAGCGCTTCACGCCGTTCTCGAACACGGCGATGTGCGGATGATCCATCAGGTACTCGATGTACTCCTCCAGGCAGAGGTTCAGATGGTTCATCACGGCGGCATGGCCCTTGCCCACATAGCGGTAGCAGTTGAGGCTCATGTTCATGCCGGTCTTGTAGGCTTTGTCCGCGGTGTCAGCAGTAGGATAGCCCGCCGTGGGGAAGCGGAACACGAAGCCGTACTTCCATGCGTTCTCCAGCAGCCACTGGCCGTCGGGGGTGTCATAGAAGGGCGTATCCTTGTAGTACTGCTTGGCCTCGCCCTCTTCGCGCTCGTACAGATACAGGCAGAAGCTCAGGCCGGAGTTGAATTCGCTGGTGCCGGGATAGTTGACGTTCTTCTTGGCGCGGGCGACCAGCTCTGTCTCGGAGAGATTGGGGCGGGAATCGCGCTGATCCTCCAGCTCCTTGTTGAACAGCTCCTCCTGCTCGGCGTAGGTACGGAAGTTGTAGCCCTTCTTGACCACATAGTGATCGTAGCCCAGGGCCTTGGCGTCGGTCAGCATGGCGATCATCGCGTCGATGGCCGCCGGATGCAGCTTGCAGCTTGCGTCCTGCCAGAAGCTCTCCAGGCCGGCCTCGCGGGAGTAGGTGGAGATGGACACCATGGCGCTCTCGTCAAAGTCCGCCGGGCGGGAATGCCACTCGTTCACCAGCAGGAGACCGCCGAACATGGCATCTGTGCGGCTGATGGTCACGGTGCCGGGGGCCTCCAGGGGATAGGTGGTCAGGTCAAGGACGTCCCAGCCCTCCGCGGCGGGCGTCGGCCAGGACTGGTTGCCTTGGTTGGTGGAGATCTGGGCCATGTAATCGGCTCTTTCGGCCTCGTAGTCAGCCCAGAGCCCGTTGTTGTATTCCTCAACGGCGTTCTGCTCGGTCTCCAGCACATCGGCGCGGTAATCGCGCAGCATGCTGCCTGCGACCCACACGCCCACGGCCAGCACCACAAGCACCACCATCGTGACGATCAGGGCGATCATCGGATCCTTGCGGCCATTGTTTCTCTTTGCCATACGGTTGCACCTGCCTTTGGGGGATTTATTGTTGGAGTCCGGTATATAAGCCGCGCACCTGCAAACAGGTGCAATCCGGCATATTCTTAATATATATTCTCCGTTGGTTGCTGCTTTTCCTGCATGGGAAAGCATTCCGGGAAAATCTTGTATGAAAATTTACATTGGCGGGCATCATGGGGATGACATTCAGGAAAGGATGGATCTCAATGATGGTGAAAACGGAAAACATGCGGAAAATGATCGCTCTTTGGACAGCGGTGATGCTGACCCTGCTGATGCTGACGGGCTGCGCGGCGGGCGCGGAAACACGCACGGGCGAGGCGCAGGGCTACGGCGGCATGCTGCGCGTTTCCGTACAGATGAACGGCAGCGACATTACCAGCGTCGAGGTGACCCAGCACAGCGAGACCCCCGGCGTGGGCACCCGGGCCATCGAGGCCCTGCCGGACGCCATTGTTCAGGCGGACAGCACGGAGGTTGACAGCGTCTCCGGCGCGACCATCACCAGCGGCGCCATCAGGGCGGCGGTGGCCCAGGCCATCGGTCAGCAGACGTCGCCTTCCCCGGCGGGCGATGCGGGGATGATGAATGCGGAAGAAAATGTGCGGCGCGGCGTGGGCATGGCGTCCACGGGCCGTCTGGGCCCCGGCACGGCGGAGGACGGCAGCCCGGTGTATTCCTTCAACGTGGTCTTTGCCTGTGCGGACTTTGACGCTGACGGGCGCATCCGGGCCCTGGAGGTGGATCAGCTGGAGGTGCTGTCCACGCAGTTCTCCGGCTTCCCGGAGGAGGCAGAGGGTGAGAATGACTTCCTCACCCAGGTCAGCCAGTGGACCACCAAGGGCACCCAGGGCGACGCCTACATGCTGGGCAGCGGCAGCTGGCGGCAGCAGATGGACGCCTATCAGCAGATGATGGTTGGAAAAACCATCGACGAGGTCAACGCGTGGCATGAGGCGAATTTCTCACAGGAGACGGGAAAGCCTGTGGATAACGCGGAGGGAATCACCGGCGCGACCATGGCCCTGCGGGATGAGCACGGCGATATCCTCACGGCCATCCAGCGGGCCTGGGAGGACGCGCAGCGCGGCCAGAGCGAGGCGGACGGCCAGGGCAGTACGGACACCGACCTGCCCATGCCTACGGAAGAAGGTATGCTTAATGATACCAACACGCAGATGGAGCCTACCGACGGCGGGGCAAGCTATGGCTGAGCAGCGGATCGACCATGGATATTGCATATTGAATCGTGAATAGTGTGGATGGCGGAGGCAGGAATCTGCGTCTGCCACGGCGAAAACCTCTGCAAAGCTTGTTGCGGAGGTTTTCGTTATGCTGACGATCAATGTATTTCCGGGGGAAAATGCCCTGCAGCGCGCCATCAACAGCCTGTCTGCGGACGGTACGCCAGCCGTCATCCGTCTGGCCCCCGGCGAGTACCGCGAGAAGGTGGAGCTGCGCCGTAACAATACCGCCATTGAGGGTGCGGGGGCGGACGTGACCCGCATCGTCTGGGCGGATGCGGCCACTGCGCCCCATCCCGACGGCATGAACACCGGCACCTTCCGCTCCTACACGCTGTTGGTGCTGGCGGACGGGTGCAGCCTGCGCGGTTTGACGGTGCAGAACGCCGCCGCACCCCGGGAAAATGTGGGGCAGTGCGTGGCGCTCTTTGCTGACGGCGACCTGTTCACCTGCGAGGACGTGACGCTGCTTTCCGCCCAGGATACGCTGTTCACCGCTCCCCTGCCGCCCAAGGAAGCGCTGAAGAATGGCTTCCTTGGCCCGACGCAGTTTTTATCCCGCAAGCCCCAGCGTCATGTTTACCGCCGGTGCGTCATCAAGGGTGACGTGGATTTCATCTTCGGCGGCGCTGCAGCCTGGTTTGAGGACTGCGACGTCGTCAGTATCAATGCCTACACCGACGGGCGCGTCCCGGGCGGCTACGCCACGGCAGCTTCCACGCCGGAGGGGCAGAAGTACGGCTATATTTTCCGGAATTGCCGGTTCATCGCTGGCGAGGGCGTGGCGGATAAGACCATGTACCTGGGCCGTCCGTGGCGGGAGTTTGCCAAAACGGTACTGATCGGCTGCGAGATCGGCGCGCACATCAAACCCGAGGGCTGGGACAACTGGAGCAAGCCGCTCTTCGGAGAGACGGGCCTGTATGCTGAGTATGGCTGCTATGGCCCCGGCAGCGACACGTCGGCGCGGGCAGCATTCTCCCGCGTGCTGACGGAGGAGGAAGCGGCGGAGTATACGTTCGAGGCGTTTATGGAGAGCCTGTAAGGAGTAAGTGATTATCCTGAAGTCGGTTGACTGAGGGAGTCACATCAAGGTGACGCATGTTGCCTTTCCTAATGAAGGCTCCCTCCCCGAGGGAGCTGTCGCCGCGCTTGCGCGGTGACTGAGGGAGTTACCCGCCTGCTGCATGAAAGCATGCGATACAGAAAAATAGTTCTTAACGTTTTCTTAGGGGGAAGCCGTGTAATGGAAGTTGGAAGCCGCTTTCGCCCGCCGAAAGCGGCGCAAAGGCGCTGGGGGGAAATCCAACGGGGCTTTCTGCACCCTGAGGCGTCGGAAAGGCGGCTGCATGCATGGGCGGCGACGTTGCGGAGGGTTGCTTGAATGAAAAGGAAAGAGGGCGCAACCCTCCGCAAAGACGCCGCATCGTCACCTTTGAGGCTCTGGTGCAGCCGCTCTGGCAGTGAAGGTGTCTGCGCCATGCCTACATACCATTCCCAAACTTTCCGTGAAGGCCAGAAAAATGGCGCACCCGGTTATGATGGCTGGGTGCGCCGTTGTCATATCAATCTGGTTTGATCAGAAGCAGCCCAGCACCTCCGCCCCCTCGCGGACAAAGGCGATGAACTCCTTGAGCTCGGCATGGCAGGCGACAGTCTTGCCGCCCTGGATGACAACGCGCTCTCCGCCGCCCACGCGCACCCACTTGCCTTCCGGCAGGTAGACCTCGCGGTCGGTGGTGTTGGTCTCCATGATGGGCGCAAAGAGGATGTCCGGACCGAACATGTACTGGTCGTCCAGCTCGTAGCACTTTTTGTCCTCCGGGAAATCGAAGAACATCGGGCGCATGATGGGTTCACCGGTCTCACTGGTACGCTTGGCACAAGCGAGGATGTAGGGCTTCAGCCGCTCGCGCAGGTGGATGTAGGAGGCCAGCACGGGCGTGTTCTCCTCACCGAAGCACCAGATCTCGTTGTCGCCGCCGGAGCGCTCCTTCACGCCGGGATGGCGGTCCACCTGGTAGCTGGTACGGCGGCGGGAGCCGTGCAGGCGCATCACCGGAGAGAACAGGCCGAACTGGAACCAGCGGACGATCAGCTCGCGGAAGTAGTCGGACTCAATATCGCCGGAGTGGAAGCCGCCGATGTCGCTGTTCCACCACGGAATGCCGCACATGGCCATGCTGAGGCCGGAAACGACGCTCTCCCGCAGGGCCTGCCAGGAGGAGGGGATGTCGCCGTTCCAGACGATGGCGCCGAATTTCTGGCTGCCGGGATACGCCGCGCGGGTCAGGCAGGCGACGTCCGTTTCGCCCTCCTTGTGCAGGCCGTCCCAGAAGGTTTTGGCGTAGTAGTAGGGATAGGTCAGGCCCACCTCCATGCCGTTGCCGATATGATAGCGCAGGTGATTGCCCTGCTGGGGGTGGTATTCCGGCTCGGCTTCGTCCAGCCAGAAGGTCTTGATGCCGTACTGGTAGTACCCCTTCTTCACCTGCTCCCAGACGTACTCGCGGGTGCGGGGGTTCGTCGGGTCGATGAAGGTCTGCTGGCCGTAGAAGTCGAAGGTGCCGTACTGGCCGTTCTCGGTGCGGACGAGCATGTTCTCGTCGTTCATGGCGTTCCAGTTGTGGCTGGCGGGGTTGATGGTGGGCCAGATGGACACGACGGGGCGGATGCCCATCGAATACAGCTCGTCGCACATAGCCTTGGGGTCGGGCCAGAGGGATGGCTCAAACTCCCAGTTGCCCTGCTCGGTCCAGTGGAAGTAGTCGATGACGATGGCGTCCACCGGGATGCCCATCTCGTGGTACTTTCGGGCGACTTCGAGTAGATCGTCCTGGCTCTCGTAGCGGAGCTTACACTGCCAGTAACCGGCGGCCCACTCGGGCATTTCGGGGCTGAAGCCGGTCAGCTCCGCATACCGGCGCATGGCGATGGCGGGCGTGGCGGCGGCAGCGATGACATAGTCCGCCTGATAGGCGCAGTTGGCCTCCCACAGCGTGCGGCTGCGGCCGAACTCCACGCGGCCGGGGCTGGGGCTGTTCCACAGGAAATAGTAGCCCAGGGAGGAGTACACACAGGGAAGGGCGGATTTGGTGTTGTAGTGCCACAGGTCGGTGGCGGTACCCTTGCGGTCCAGGCAGGGCTGCTGCTCCTGGCCGATGCCGTAGAAATGCTCTCCCTCGTTGGCATTGAACAGTGCGCGGATGCGGTACATATTGCCGGCCTGGTGGGTGTACTTGGTCACGGGGTCGCCGTCCTCGCGGGAGCGGAGGATTTCGACGCCGTCGCGGGTGAAGCGGAACTCGCAGCGCTGCCAGCCCTTCCACACATCTACGCGGAGAGAACCGACGGTCATGTGGGCGCTGTGCTCGTCGCCGGTGACGGTGCATTCGGCGGGCAGGGGGTCCAGCAGCGTCCACTTCTCCTCGGAGAAGGCGCCGTTACGGGTGGCGCGGACGCGGATGGTGTCGGGGCCGTAGGGCTCAAAGAGGATGGTCTCGTCGCGCATCTGGAAGAGGATGCTGCGGTCGGTGGCGGTGATCTTGCTCATGCGGGGTCTCCTCTCGCGTGATATTGGGTTGGATAACGGGGTTGGTCTGTGGATATTGTAGCTGATTTTTGTGGATTGGGCAAGGGGGATTTTGCGGGGGACTCCCTCAATCATCGCGCAGGCGCTGCGGGTGGTGCAGCTCGCGCCGGACTCCCTCAGTCAGCTTACGCTGACAGCTCCCTCCAGGAGGGAGCTCTGGTGGGGCTTTGCTGCAAGCTGGTTCCATAGCTGAGACAGGGCGTGGCGACGCGCTCTTTTAGTTCCCTCCGGGGGGACTCCCTCAGTCAGCTTACGCTGACAGCTCCCTCGGGGAGGGAGCCTTTTGGGTACGCGCGGGCATGAAAAGGGCCTCCCCGGGGTAGGGAGGCACGGTGAAAACAAAGATCAGTTGAGGAGCCAGTCGAGGAAGTCGATGTAAGTGTAGGGGAGGTTGTTTTCCTTGCAGTACTGGGCGGCGTAGGAATCGCGGGGGACGGTGATGGTCAGGGCGGAGCAAGCGAGGAATGCGTCCGCACCGATGGCGGTGACGTTTTCAGGGATGTTGAGAGAAGTAAGGGATGTGCAGAAAGAAAATGCGCTTTCGCCGATGGAGGTGACGCCATCGGGAAGATTGACTGTCGCCAGATTATTGCAGGCGGAGAAGGCATCATCGTCAATGAAAACGATGGTGTCCGGCAGGGTGATGCTGATCAGGGAATCGCAGTTTTGGAAAGCGTAAGACCCAATGCTGCAGATCCCCTGGGGCACGGCATAGGTACTGTCGGGGAGGGTAGTGGGGTAGCAGATGAGCGTTTTGTCGGTCTTGCTGAACAGGACACCATCGATGATGGCCAGGGTGGGATGGTCGGGAGAGACGATGATATCGGTCAGCATGTCGCAGGAGGCAAAGGGGTTCGCACCGACGAAAAGGACAGAGTCGGGAATGGAGACAGTGGTCAGCTTACGGCAGCTGGCGAAGGCATGATCTGCGATCGAAACGACGGTGTCAGGGATAGTGACGGTGATCAGTTTCCTGCAGAAGGCGATGGAGGAATCAGCCAGAGAGGTGACGGTATGACCGTCCAGCTCTGCCGGAATGGTCAGCTCTGCTGCCTTGCCGGAGTAGCCGGTAATCTCCGCCGTCCCATCCTCCAGCAGGATGTACTGGAAGTCGCCGCTGGTGTACACAATGGGGGCGTCCTCGGCCAGCGCACAGGCAGCCAGCAGAAGGACAACAGCCAACAGAGCCAGTAACAGCTTTTTCATGTGATTCTCTCCTTATTCATGTGTTGTATCCATTATAACAGATGGGAGAAGACGGCGCAATACGCAAACAAAAACAAGGGGGAACCGGGCGGTTCTCCCTTGTGGGTGCAGCGTCACGCTGCTTACTTGGCGTACTCCATGGAGCGGGTCTCGCGGATGACGTTGACGCGGATCTGGCCGGGGTACTCCATCTCCTGCTCGATGCGCTTGGCGATTTCCTTCGCCAGCACCTTCGTGCCCTCGTCGGTCACGTCGTCGGGCTTGACCATGATGCGCACCTCGCGGCCGGACTGGATGGCGTAGCACTTCTCCACGCCGCCGAAGGACATGGCGATCTCCTCCAGCTTGGTCAGGCGCTTGATGTAGTTCTCCAGGGACTCGCGGCGGGCGCCGGGACGCGCGGCGCTGATGGCGTCGGCGGCCTGCACCAGCACGGCCTCGATGGTCTGGGGCTCCACATCGTTGTGGTGGGCCAGGATGGCGTGCACAACGTCGGGGCTCTCGTTGAACTTGCGGGCCAGCTCGCCGCCCAGGGTGACGTGAGTGCCTTCGGCCTCGTGGTCAACGGCCTTGCCGATATCGTGCAGGAGGCCGGCGCGCTTGGCCAGCTGGACGTCGGCGCCCAGCTCGGCGGCCATCAGGCCCGCCACGTGGCTGACCTCGATGGCGTGCTTGAGCACGTTCTGGCCGTAGGAGGTGCGGTAGCGCAGGCGGCCCAGGAGCTTGACCAGCTCGGGGTGGATGCCATGCTGATTGGTCTCGAAGACCGCGGCGTCGCCGGCCTCGCGGATCTGCTGATCGACCTCGCGGCGGGCCTTCTCGACGGTCTCCTCGATGCGGGCGGGGTGGATGCGACCGTCGTTGATCAGGCGCTCCACGGTGATGCGGGCCACCTCGCGGCGGACGGGATCGAAGGCGGAGACGATGACGGTCTCGGGGGTATCGTCGATGAGCAGGTCAACGCCGGTGGCGGTTTCCAGGGCGCGGATGTTGCGGCCCTCGCGGCCGATGATGCGGCCCTTCATGTCGTCGTTGGGCAGGGCGATGGCGCTGACGGTGGACTCAGCCACATGGTCAGCAGCGCAGCGCTGGATGGCCAGGGCGATGAGGTTGCGGGCGCGCTTCTCGGCTTCTTCCTTGGCGCGGGCCTCGGCGTCACGCACATAGGCTGCGGCGTCGTGGTAGGCTTCCTTCTGCACGCGGTCGATGATGATCTGCTTGGCCTCGTCCTGGGTCATGGCGGCGATGCGCTCCAGCTCGGCGGTCTGCTTCTGGTGCAGGGTCTCGGCCTCCTGGCGGAGCTTCTCGGCGTCGGCCAGCTTGTTGTCCAGCGCCTCGGAGCGCTTGGTCAGGTCGTTCTCGCGATTATCCAGGCTGTCGGAGCGCTTGTCCAGGCTGGCCTCGCGCTGCATGAGACGGTTCTCGGTGCGCTGCGTTTCCGCACGGCGCTCCTGGATGCTGCGCTCGGCCTTGGTCTTTTCCTCCTCCAGCGCTTCGCGATCCTTCTGCACGGCGCGGCTGGCTTCGGCAACACGCTCCATCTTTTCCTTCTTGTACTCGTCCGCCTTACGCACGGCGTCGTTGTAAAGCTGGTTGGCCATCGCCTCGCTCCGGCCGATCTTGGCTTCGGTAACGCTCTTGCGGTAGGTGTAGCCCACGGCGTAGCAGACAACGCCCACCACCAGGCTGATGAGAATCACCCAGATAGGATCCATCTTGTTTGTCCCTCCTTTTCGTTGTTTTGTTTCCAGTATTCATTGTGTAACGGATGTGTGGGGATGCGGCGGAACAGAGAAAGCCGTCCGGGATTGTGAAAAATCCCGCACGGCTGTGCTGATGACGATAGAATGCAGCAGGGGCCTGCAAAGGAGGCCGCTGCGGACGATGCTGCAGCGCGCAGGGCCGCCGCATCCCCTCCGTCCGACGGGACAGGGGCATGGCGAATCCACGCAAAGCAAACACATCCGGCAGATGTGTGAATACCAGCAATTAACGGCGGGCGGACAGAGATTCCCCCGGAGCTGTGCAGCCGATGCAGCAGACGCTGCAGATGCGCCGGTGGACATGAATGACCGTCTGCGCCTCACAAAAAGGACGACCGAGGCCGCATAAGGGCCGGTCAGAAGGCGGATGACCCCCTTCAGTTGTGCTTTCTATGATGCAGCCTGCCGCCGGGCATAACGCGCGGACAGCAGCCGAATAGACGTGCAGAGGACGGCAAAACCGTCAGGCACGGAGTGCGGTAAACAGGGACTCTATCGAAATAACAGCATGGGCGAAATGGCAGTGCCTCAACGCCCTCCAGCCGATCAGCATTTATTGTACAGTTTTTTTCGTGGGATGTCAAGATGCTTTGGGAGTGAAGTTACATTTCGGGCAAAAGGGAACCGGGAAAAGACAGGGCGGTGCAGAAGAAGCGGCAGAGGGTGTAAAAAATCGCGCCGATGGCCTCCTGCTTATGGACAAAGCAGAAGGAAGGGAGTATAATCGGAAAGTGGGAAAGCATCCGGTTGACCGGAAAGATTGCCTGATAATGAGGAAACGAGGCGGAACGAATGAAGAGGTTCATTGTACTGCTGATGCTGCTGGTTATATTCTCGGGGAAGGCGCTGTGTGAAGAGGCCTGGGAGCCTCTGCCCCTGGGCGGCCCTGCGCCGTACGGCCCTGTGGACGGCGCCCTGAGCGAGGACGGATTGCACTACGACGATGGCAGCATGAAGGTGGATATCGAGATCACCGTGGTGGACGATGTGACGGTGTATTACATCTACGTTTCCGTGGCGGACGGCAGCCAGCTGCGCACGGCCACGGCGGGCAAGCCCCGGAGCAAGACCACCGCGCCCGTGTACCAGATGGCGGAGGCAAACAATGCCGTTCTGGCCTTTAACGGCGATTACTACAACTATCGCGACGCCGGCGTGGTGTACCGCAGCGGCGAAAGGATCCGCTACAGCATCCGCAAGGGCATGGATATGCTGATCGTGGATGAGAACCGCGACCTGGTCATCATTGAAAGCCCGACGACCACCAAGGTGGAGAACTACCTGGCGGAGCACACCATTGTGGAGGCGTTCTCATTTGGCCCGGCGCTGATCAAGGACGGCGTCCGCCTGCAGTTCAACTATAAGGAGAAGAACTCCTGCGGCTATCCCACGCCGGATGAACGGCTGGTCATCTGCCAGCTGGCGGATACGGAGGACGGCAGGAATCAGTACCTGTTCATCGCCTGTGATGACCCGGGCCTGTCTGTCCGCCGGATGACTGACCTGGCCGAGGAGAAGGGCGCTATCGTCGCCTATAACCTGGATGGCGGCCATTCCACCAGCGTGTACCTCTGCGGCGTGCGTATCAACAAGATCCCCAAGGATCGCGCCGTGGGCGATATCATCTATTTTGCCACCCTTGTCCCCAGCGAAACCGAAGCAAGTGAATGAGGCGACCTGAAATGAAAAAGCTCCTGATGCTCCTTTGTGTGCTGCTGGTGATCTTCCTGCTGCTGCCCGCTGTTTCCATGGCGGATGAGCTGGAGGTAACCTGGAAGGCCGGCGGCAGCAAGAAAATCGACCCCGCCATTCTGATGGATGGCAGCGACGAAACGGTTTATCGCTTTCCCAAGGCCAAATCGGCCGAACTGACCTGCGACCTGCCCGAGGGGGCGCAGGTCATGGCCGCCTATGTCCGCATGGATTCCCTTCCCGCGAAGATTGAGCTGCAGTTCCTCAACAGCAACCGCAAGTGGGAGACTGCCGTGCTGCTGGAGAATCCCGGCCCGGAATGCGTTCTGACGGCGGATAAGCCCCTGACCGGAAGGCTCCGCCTGCTGATCACCTATCCCAACGGCAACAGCTCCACGCCTCTGACGGAGCTGCGCCTCTTTACCGACGCGAACCTGCCGGAGGGGCTGCATGTCTGGCAGACGGCGGGTCAGCAGGATGTGCTGCTGACCGTGGACAGCCTGACGGGCTTTGATCCCACGGCGCTTACTGCATGGGCAGAGCAGGGCCGCAGCATTGCCCTGGCGACCCTGACCAACCCCGCCAGCCCCCTGGTAGCCACTGACGCCCTGTGGGATGCAGGTCTGCGCGTGATGCCCATCTTCGGCGGCTATGCCGAGACCACCCGTACCCCGGAGAACGCGCTGAAGAACTGGGGCGAGAAGAACATCGTTCCTGTGGTGACAGGCTGGCTGCGCTCCGTGCAGCCGATGCTCCTGGTGGACGGCGGCCAGATCACGGCGCTGGTGATGGACAAGGCCTGCGCCAATGCCATCAACCCGGATTATGGTTTGGAGGCTGCGGCCTCCGGCGGCCTGTGGGCGGTGCCCCAGCGCATGACGGCAGCGGAGGACGTGACTTCTGCCATCTCTTCCCTGGGCGAGCGTGACGACAGTCTGCTGCGGGCGGCCTGTCAGGTGCCCTTTGAGGGCGCCGTCCACAGCGACGTCAGCCTGATTCCCTATCCGGAAAACCGCAATGAGGACGGCTTCCTCACGGAGGGTGAATTCGTCTACGAAGACCCGGAGAAGGGCCTGTGGGCCTATTGCAGCCCCACGCTCCAGGTGGAGATTGTCCAGTACGACATGGAGGATCCCTGCCAGCGCTACTTTGTGGCAGAAGTCATCTTTGATCCCACTGTGGAGGTGTTCAAGCAGCACGTCTGGGTCAACGCCTCCTTCAAGAACCAGCAGATCTATCCCCAGACCCTGGCCCAGTCCTCCCGCCTGGTGCTGGCTGTCAACGGCGATTATTATCCCTACCGCGTGGACAAGGGAAACACCGTGGGCAACATCATCCGCAATTACAAGGTGCTCTACAACATGAACATGAACAAGACCCCCGGCTTCCCGCCGCTGGATACCATGGCGCTGCACGATGACGGCAGCATCTCCGTCTACGGCGCCAAGGAGATCACCGCCAACGAGCTGGCGGCCCGGGGCGACGTCCATGACGCGCTGTCCTTTGGCCCCTGGCTGGCCCGGGGCGGTCAGCTGCGCGTGTACACCGGCAAGAACACCTCCATGCAGGAGCCCCGCTGCGCCATCGGCATGGTGGAGCCCGGCCATTACATCATCGTGGACTGCGAGGGCCGCGTCCCCAACGGCCCCAAGGGTATGACGATCAACCAGATCGGCATGCTGCTCTACGGCTACGGCTGCAACGAGAGCTTCATGCTGGACGGCGGCAGCACCTCGGTCATTATCTTCATGGGCGAGAAGCTCAACCGCACCGGCAAGGATACCTCCGTGGGCAGCCCCCGCAACCAGCACGAGCTGTTCGGCATCGGCTATTCCGAGCTGGTGCATACGGACTGGTATGATGGGAAGCCGAAGAAGTAACCCCGACGATCAAGGCGTAGCATAAATGAAAGACTCCGTTGACCATGGACGGTCGGCGGAGTCTTTTCATAGGTTCTTCACGGTTTCTTTGGGACTGCACATTTGTGTATGTTATCGCGTTTTCTCACAACTGGCCGAACAGCATAAGTGGAAAGCCGCTTTCGCCCGCCGAAAGCGGCGCAAAGGCGCTTTTTCCTATTCGGAAAACTACCGGAGTTTCCCCCGTCCCCCTCCTGCCCCTGAGATGTCGGAAAGGCGGCTGCATATCGGGGCGGCGACATTGCGGAGGATTGCTTGAATGAATAAGAACGATGGCGCAACCCTCCGCAAAGACGCCGCATCTTCCC
>JAFXDB010000244.1 GCA_017516305.1 Clostridia bacterium
AAGAATTAAGAATTAAGAATTAAGAATTAGAATCCCCCTTCCCGGGGCACCAGGAGGCCGCCATGAACAAATCCCCCGCAGCATGCCGCATCCAGGCCCGTCAGCTGGCGGAGGGCCGTGCCCGCCTTTGCCTGGCGGAGGTGGTTTGCACGGTCTCCATCCTGCGCACGGGGATGACCTGCGTGCTGCCCCTGGCGGGGTCGGCGGCGTGGTGGGTGACGCTGGCGGCGCTGCTGCCGGGGGCGGGGGCCTTCCTGCTGGCCTGTTGGCTGATGCGCAGAGAGGGCGCGGCGACGCTGACGGAGCTTGTCCGGCGGCGGCTTGGACGGGCGGGGGTGTGGGCGCTGTGCGGCCTCCTGGCGGCGCTGCTGGCGGTGGATGCCGTCGCCACCCTCACGGCCCTGACGGACTTCTTCTCCCGGGGCGTCGGCACGAAGGGGACGCCCCTGACCCTGTCGCTGCTCACCGGCGCGGCGCTGCTGCCCTGCCTCCACCGGGACGGACTGCCCCGGGCGGCTTTTCTCCTGCGGTGGCCGCTGCTGACGGCGGCGCTCCTCGCGGGGGCTTTTCTTCTCACGCAGGCCCGGGCGGATCACCTGTTTCCTCTCATCGGCAGCGGGCTGCCGTCAGTGTGGTCTGCGCTGACGGCGGGGGGCAGCATGGGCTGGCCGCTGCTGCTGCTGACCCTTTCGCCGCAGCCTGCGGCGGTGCGTCACGGGGCGCTGGCCCGCGTGGCCCTGGGGTCGCTTACGCCGCTGCTCCTTATCTGCCTGACGATTCCGCAGGAGATCCTGCCGACCCATGCGGATGTCGCCGCCGCGCTGCTGCTGCCCGGGCGGTACGCGTCGCCGGGGGTGCAGATGCTGCTGCACTGCCTGCTGCTGGCCGCCCTTTTCCTTGCCCTGGGCGGCGCGCTGCATTCCCTGGCGGAGCTTGTGCGGGCGCCGCTTTCCCGTCCGCTGACGTGGCTGCCCCATGCCGCGCTGCTGCTGCTGATCCTGACGCAGCTCCTGCCCCGGACACCCCTCCGGGGCGCAATGGCGGCCACGACTGCCTGGGCGCTGCTGCCCGTCTTGCTCCTGCTGCTGCTGACCGTCCCCCGAAGGAGGCATAGGCCATGAACCGTGTTTTCCCTTCTCGTTCTCCTGTTCCTGCATTTTTTGCTTTCCTTGCTCTGCTGACGGCGGTTGCCTTGCTGTGCAGCGCCTGTTCCGCCCTCCCGGCGGAGGAGCGCTCCTTTGCCGTCGTATTTGGCGTCAGCGGGGGAGCAGGGGACTGGACGCTGCATGCCCGCGTACCCACCTACCAGACAGGCGGCGGGTATCTGACGGTGACGGGCCGGGGCGATACGCTGCCCCATGCCCTGGCCGATCTGGATGCCGCCGCGCCCATGCAGCTCCACCCCGGCCAGGCGCGGATGATCGTCCTGTCGGCGGATACGGCCTGTTCTGCGGATTTCCCGCAGGTAATGGCCTGGCTGACGCAGTGGCGGGCCCTGCGCTCCGGGGCGTACCTGGCCGTAACCCCGATGGCGCTGGACGCCTTCATGCAGGCCCTGGAGCCCGCCACGGGGACGCGCCTGTCCAAATCCCTGGACGTGCTGGTGCAGTCCCGCCTTCAGCAGGGGGTCATCCCCGGATCCACCCTGGCGGAGGTGCTGTCCATGGGCGAGCGTCAGTCGCCGGTGCTGCTGAATGCGGACGTGTCGGAAGGCGCCCTGATCCTGGCGGGCGGCTGGCCCGTAGGGGAGGACGGCAGGGCGGCGCAGGAGCCCCTCACGGCGGAGGACATGCAGCTGCTTTCCCTCATGCAGGGGCGGCTGACCCAGGGGACGCTGTCCCTTGACGAGGGCGCTGTCCGCCTCACCGGCGCGTCAGTCGATGTGTCCGTGTCCCTGCCGACGCTGCAGGCCGCCCATGTGACCCTGACGCTGCAGGCCGCCGATTCCCCCCTGACGGCGGAGGATCTGTCCCGGGCGGTCGCCTCTGCCTGCCTCCGGCTCCTCAACCGCCTCTCTGCCCTGGGCAGCGACGCTCTGGGCCTGGGGCGGCAGGCCATCGTCCACATGTCCGACATGGACGCCTGGCATGCACTTGACTGGCCCCAACGCCTGCAGGCGATGGAGTGGGCGGTGTCCGTGGGGGTGGAGTGACGGGACTCCCTCAGTCAGCCGCAAGCGGTTGCCAGCTCCCACGAGAGGGATTCTTTGGTAGCTGCTGCCCCATCGTCGCCTCCCGCAAAGGAGAACGCCGACGCAAATGCCGCCGTAGGGGCAACCATCGGTCGCCCACCCTGCTACCACCCTCTCCCCGAGCTCCCTCCCAGAGGGAGCTGTCGCGGCAGCGACTGAGGGAGTCCGCCGCAGCGACTGAGGGAGTCTGGCGCAGCGACTGAGGGAGCCCACCCCGGCGGCGGGAGCCCAGCGCGATCAGCGCGAACACCCGACCCCAACTGCGTCCGGCACAAGAAAAGGCCGGGCGCGTTTGCGTCCGACCGGGGCTCACGGATTTTTCGGGCTATTTATGATCACGATGGGCAGATCGCTCAGCGCATCAAGGAGAGTCTGCATCTGGGCGGCTGTTTCCGACGGGGAGCGCGGATGCAGACGGCTGTGAACACAGCCCAGGAGCTGCCCATTCTCTCCGGCCTGCGCCGCGATGTCAGCGGAAACGCGGGCCTTCTCCGGGCGTTCGTTGCCAATGGGGTATGTCCTCAGGGGGCACAGCTTCCGAACCAGCCGGGCCAGCCTGTCATAGATGCGGGTCGCCTCCTCCGTCCGGGGGACGAGCGCGCCGTCCACCACCGCATATGTGGCGATGTAAAGCCGCTCCCAGGACCACAGGCCCCTTTCGTTCTGTACGGAGAAGCCTGTTTCGATCAGATGGGTATCAAGAGTGACCTCGCTGAGGAAATAATCCCCGTTGCGATCACGCACGAAGGTGGGCTCAGGCGCACCGGGCAGAAGGAAGAACCAGCTGCCCCTTGACGGGTCGATGCCGGACAAATCACGCAGGGGCGTGGGCGGCTCCGGCGTGTGCCAGGCGGGCAGAAGGACGCAGCCCTCCTCCAGGGCCACCTGCGCCACCTGCAGGAATTCGCGGAAGCTCATGTAGTAGGTCATCTGTTTGCCCATGGTTATTTGTGCCCCCCTTCATCCCATCAGCATCCCCCGCCACGCCTCCGTCAGCCGTTCCAGCGACCAGGCCGCATTGGCAGGGCTGGTGGACGGCGCGGCAAGGGCCTCCATGCCCGTGATCCCCTGCAGGTGCTGCCTGTACAGCTTTGCCGCCAGGTTCCCGTTGCAGATGACCCGCCGGATGGGCGCGATGGCCAGGACCCGCCCGATGTCCATCGTCACGGCGTTGCGCACCGACGCATCTGCCGACCCGTCGATCTCGCAGCAGGCGATCACGTCCCACAGGGCGATGTGGTGACGCAGCAGCAGTGCCTTTTTCGCTGCTGCGTCCGCCGGGACTTCCTCGCCAAACACCGCCGCCAGCACCTTCCAGAATCGGTTCTGCGGGTGTCCGTAGAAAAATCCCTGCTCCCTGGATTTCACCGACGGGAAGCTGCCCAGGATCAGCGTTGTGCAGCCCGCGTCCACCACGGGCGGGAAGGGGTGCGTCTGCTCCATGGGAACCCTCCTTTTCCCCTTCGTCTTCTGGCGAGGGGAGAATGCTCGTTCGCTAATCAACAGCGCCATCATACCACAGATCCTGTGAAATTGCAAGCTACTCTGTGTTAATCGGTGTTCGCATGCTATGCTGTGGGGGAAAGGGGGAAGGAAAAACCCCTTACCCTATCAGGTAAGGGAACAGGCACAGCCCCTGACCATGGCGGCTGCACCAGAGCCTCAAAGGAAACAATGCGGCGTCTTTGCGGAGGGTTGCGCCCTATTGAACACGAATTCAAGCAACCCTCCGCAACGTCGCCGCCCCAAATGCAGCCGCCTTTTCAACGCCTCGGGTACAGGGGGGGACGGGGGGGAATCGACCGTTCGATTCCCCCCAGCGCCTTTGTGCCGCTTTCGGCGGGCGAAAGCGGCCTCCCACTCGCATAACGCGACTTTCCCCAAGAAAAACGTAAAGAACCAAAAAGGCCGGAACACCATGTCCGGCCCCGGTACAGGGAATGCACCCTGCTCAGGCTCAGTCCTCCATAACCAGCTTCCACACCTTCGCCGGGAAGGTCTCGCTCCCGTCAAAGGTGGAGTATTCGTTGAAATGGTCAAAGGTGCAGCCGACCTTCTCCATCACCCGACCGGAGGCAGGGTTGTCAACGGCGTGGCTGGCATAAAACACCCTCACGCCGAATTCCTGGCGGGCGAAACCGATCATGGCCCGGGTGGCCTCGGTGGCATAGCCCATGTTCCAGCAGTCCCGGCGCAGGTTGTAGCCAAACTCCCAGCCCTCGGCGATGGCATAGGGACGGCCGTCCTTCGGCCCGATGGAGCCCGCGCCCACCAGCAGCCCGTCCTCCCGGCGGACAAAGCCGAAGTGGTACTCATCCGTGCACTGCTCCACATGGCGCAGCCAGGCGCGGGCCTCGTCCACGCTGGTGTAGAGGTTATAGGGCATGAACCGGTTGACCTCGGGGTCGGAGAGCCAGACAAACTCGGCCTCCGCGTCGGCAACGGTCAGGGGCCGGAGGATCAGGCGCGGGGTTTCCAGAACAAACGAATGCATGGGATCACCTGCTTTCCATGGATGATTCCCCATGATAGCACAAAACCAGCCGGAGCGCAATGTTCCGGCTGGTATACTGCCTCAGTCAGCCGCAAACGGCTGCCAGCTCCCCCAAGAGGGAGAGCTTGGGGGGAGTGCAGGATTCAGGGCAGGACAATCCGCGGATCGTCCTTGCTGGGGCGGTACATCACGAAACGGCGGCCGATGCACTGCACGGGCTCGGCCTCCAGGGTGGCGCAGAGCTCATTGAGGGCTTCCTTGGCGGTGAGGGGGCAGTTCTGCTGGATGGCGCACTTGATGATCTCGCGGGCCTCCAGCGCGTCGCTGGCCTGCTTGATGGTGCCGGGGACGATGCCGTCCTTGCCGATGTAGAGGATGGTCTCCATGGTGTTGGCCATGGAACGGAGGTATGCACGCTGCTTGCTGGTCATGGTGAATCTCCTTGCGTCGATTCCTAATTATGAATGATGAATTAGGAATTATGAATTGAAAGTGTTGTGCAAATCGGGGGGAGGTAGAGTGGGATGAATCTGCGGAAAAGGCCGGAACAGGAATCACAAACAAAATTCATCATTCATAATTCCTAATTCATAATTTATTCAACGAAGTCAAACTCCATCTCGCCCAGCCTGACGGTGTCGCCCTCCTTGGCGCCCTTGGCACGCAGCGCGTCGATGACGCCCCAGCGGCGCAGGGTACGGTGGAACCAGGAGATGGACTCGTCGTCGTCAAAGTTGACGGAGTCGATCAAGCGCTCCATGCTGGTGCCGACGACCTCGTAGACCGCACCGTCGCGGATGACCTCGAATTCGCCGGGCTTGAGCTTGTCCTCGAAGGTGACCTCCTCCACGAAGTGGACGATGGGGGGCAGCTCTTCCAGCATGTCGGCGGCCTTGTCCAGCAGCGCGTCAAAGCCCTGATGGGTCGCGGCGGACACCACGAAGATGGGATAGTCGAGGCCCTTCTCCTGCAGGTGGGCGCGCAGCATGTTCACGCCCTCCTCGGCGTCGGGCAGATCCGCCTTGTTGCAGACGATGATCTGCGGACGGTCGGCCAGCTCGCCGTAGTTGGCCAGCTCATGGCAGATCTGGTCGAAGTCCTCGGTGGGGAGGCGGCCTTCGCTGCCGGCCACGTCAATGACGTGGAACAGCAGGCGGGTGCGCTCCACATGGCGCAGGAAGTCGTGACCCAGGCCAGCGCCCTCGGCAGCGCCCTCAATGAGGCCGGGGATGTCTGCCAGCACGATGTCCTTGCCGTGGCGGCGCACGATGCCCAGGTTGGGGGTCAGGGTGGTGAAGTGGTAGTTGCCGATCTTGGGCTTGGCGGCGGTGACAACCGACAGGATGGTGGACTTGCCCACGTTGGGGTAGCCGACCAGGCCCACGTCCGCAATGGTCTTCAGCTCCAGCAGGAACGTGTGGATCTCGGTCTTCATGCCGGGCTTGGCGAAGTTGGGGGCCTGCCGGGTGGGGGTGGCAAAGTGCTGGTTGCCCCAGCCGCCCTTGCCGCCCTTGAGGATCACGCGGGTCTCGCCGGGAGTGTCCATGTCGGCAACCACCGCGCCGGTCTCCTCCTCGCGGATGACGGTTCCCACGGGCACCTTAATGAGAAGGTCTTCGCCATTGCGGCCCGTGCAGCGGTTGGCGGAGCCGTCCCCGCCGTTCTCGGCGGTGAACTTGCGGTTGAAGCGGAAATCCAGCAGGGTGTGCATGTTTTCGTCGGCATAGAACAGGATGTCGCCGCCCTTGCCGCCGTCGCCGCCATCAGGGCCGCCGGCCTGCACGAACTTCTCGCGGTGGAAGGACAAACTGCCGTTGCCGCCGTTGCCGGCCTTGCAGGTGATCTTGACGTGGTCAACAAAATTGGACATGGGATTCCTCCGGAAAATTCTTAATTCATAATTCTTAATTCTTAATTGAGATACAACGAACTGTGTGCTCGTGACGAAGCAATGTACCGGAATTCTTAATTCTTTGAGATGCAACAGACGCTGTGCGCAGGATGTCACAACATACCAAATTAAGAATTAAGCATTAAGAATTAAGAATTAGTTTTTCAGGCTCTGCAGGGGAGCAGGGATGCGGCCGCCGCGGGCGATGAAGTCCGCATTGCTGCAGGTGTTGACGGGCATGATGGGGGCGTAACCCAGCAGACCGCCGAATTCGACGGTGTCGCCGGCCTTCTTGCCGATGGCGGGGATGACGCGCACAGCGGTGGTCTTGCTGTTGACCATGCCGATGGCGGCCTCGTCGGCAATGATGCCGGAAATGGTCTCGGCGCTGGTGTCGCCGGGGATGGCGATCATGTCCAGGCCCACGGAGCAGACGCAGGTCATGGCCTCCAGCTTCTCCAGCGTCAGCTGACCGGCGGCAGCGGCCTCGATCATGCCGATGTCCTCGGAAACGGGGATGAAAGCGCCGGAGAGGCCGCCGACGTGGTTGGAGGCCATCACGCCGCCCTTCTTCACCGCGTCGTTGAGCAGCGCCAGCGCGGCGGTGGTGCCGGGAGCGCCGGCCATCTCGAGGCCCATCTCAGTCAGCACATGGGCCACGGAGTCGCCGCGGGCAGGGGTGGGGGCCAGGCTCAGGTCAACGATGCCGAAGGGGATGTTCAGGCGCTGGCTGGCCTCGCGGGCCACCAGCTGACCCACGCGGGTGATCTTGAAGGCGGTGCGCTTGATGGTCTCGGCCACCACGTCAAAGGGCTGGCCCTTGACCTTTTCCAGCGCGGTTTTCACCACGCCGGGGCCGGAAACGCCCACGTTGATGGCGCACTCCGGCTCGCCCACGCCGCAGAAGGCGCCGGCCATGAAGGGGTTGTCCTCCACGGCGTTGCAGAACACCACCAGCTTCGCGCAGCCCAGGCTGTCGTTGTCGGCGGTGAGCTCGGCGGTTTTGCGGATGATCTGGCCCATCTGGCGCACGGCGTTCATGTTGATGCCGGCGCGGGTGCTGCCCACGTTGACGGAGGAGCACAGGCGCTCGGTGGTGGCCAGCACCTCCGGGATGGACTCCACCAGGCGCTCGTCGGCCTTGGTCGCGCCCTTCTGCATGAGGGCAGAATAGCCGCCCAGGAAGTTGACGCCCATCTCCTTCGCGGCCTTGTCGAGGGCCTTCGCAATGGGACGGGGGTCGCCCTGGCAGATCAGGCTGATGGGAGTGACGGAGATGCGCTTGTTGACGATCGGGATGCCCAGCTCGCGCTCGATGGCCTCGCCGGTCTTCACCAGATCCTTTGCCGTCATGCAGATTTTGTCGTACACGCGGGCCGCGCAGGCCTCGGCGACGGGGTGGGAGCAGTCCAGCAGGTTGATGCCCAGCGTGATGGTGCGGATATCGAAGTTCTGCTCCTGGATCATCTGCATCGTTTGGAGGATCTCGCCGGTTTCGATCATGGTCATTATCCTCCTT
>JAFXDB010000027.1 GCA_017516305.1 Clostridia bacterium
GTGCAGGACACGAAGGCCACCATCATCGGCGTGTACCCCCATGTGTTCTGCGTGGAAGAGCATTCCTGCGGCGTCCCGCAGCGCCACACCTTTTCCTATGCAGATCTGCTGACCGGCCGGGTCAGCGTCCGCCCGGCTGAGTGAAGCCGCTCCCCTGCGCCAAGCAAAACAGCAAGCCTGCCAGTCCGGTCGGCTTGCTGTTTTCATATCGCCATGTTACAATGATGCAACAGAATGCATGAAAGGACGCGATGCATCGATGAAGCCCTTCTGGGAAGATGAATATCTGAACGAACAGCGGTCCACCTTCGGCCAACCCAGCCCGGAGGTAGGGGACCTCGTTCCCCGTCTGCCGGCGGACGCCCGCATTCTCGACGTTGGCTGCGGCGACGGACGCCACGCGCTGTACCTGGCAGGCCTGGGCTTCCAGGTGGACGCCTTCGACGTCTCGGAGAACGCCATCCGGAAGCTGGATCTCCTGAAGGAACAGCGTCATCTGGCCATCCATACCCGCGTTTGCGACGTGCTGGACTTCGACTTTCAGCACAAGTATGACCTGATCATCATCCACGGCGTCCTGCAGTTCATTGACCGGGCGAAGCAGCCAGGAATTATCGCGTTGCTGAAAGAATGGACATGCCCCGGCGGATATCATATCATCGCGCTGTTCACGGACGAAGTGCCGGTTCCGGACGACCTGAAGGACGTCATGATCGGCGTCTACCGGAACGAGGAAATCAAGGAACACTACGCAGACTGGGACGTCTGCATGTTCGAACGGAAGATCTTTCATGATGAACACGAGAACGGCGTCCGCCATTGCCATGCGATGAACAAGCTCGTTGCCAGAAAAGCAGCCATGGCCGAGTGAAAGGCAGCGCATCCGCGATTTCCCCTGCCGGACGCTTGATTAATCCATCCCTTCTGGAGTATAATGTGGGGGACAGGAATAATCCAACAGGAAACCGGGAGACGATAAAGATGAAAGCAGCGCCCCATATCCGCGATTTTGCGGGCAAGCGCATCCACATGATCGGCATTGGCGGCTCCAGCATGTCCGGCCTGGCGCAGATGCTGATTTCCAAGGGTTACCAGGTGTCCGGCTCCGACCGCACGGAAGGCTACCTCATCGGTGATGTACGAGCCGCCGGCGCGACGGTGTATATCGGCCACGCGCCCCATCAGGTGCACGGTGCGGATCTGGTGGTCTACACAGGCGCCGCCGCCAGCGACAATCCCGAGCGCGTTGAGGCGGACCGTCTGGGCATCCCCAGCATTGAGCGCAGCGTCCTGCTGGGCCAGCTGATGGAGGGGTATCCGCAGGCTGTGGGCATTTGCGGCGCCCATGGCAAGACCAGCACCACATCCATGCTCTCCCAGATGCTGGTGGAGTGCGGATTGGATCCCTCCGTGCACATCGGCGGCAAGCTGGACGCCATCGGCGGCTCTACCCGCATCGGTCAGGGCAGCGCGTTCCTGGCGGAAGCCTGCGAGTTCCGCCGCTCCTTCCTGGAGATGAAGCCCACCATCGCCGTGGTGCTGAACATTGATGCAGACCACCTGGACTGCTACAAGGACATCGAGGAAATCGAAGAGACCTTCGGCCAGTTCCTGCACCTGCTGCCGGAAGACGGCGTGGCCATCGGCAAGGGCACGGACGAGCGCGTGCTGCGCCAGCTGAAGCGCCTCTCCTGCCGCACGCTGACCTTCGGCATGACGGCGGACTGCGACTTCCACCCCGCCAACCTCACCGAAGACGACCGCGGCTATGCCTCCTACGACCTCATCGGCGAAGGAAAGCAGCTGGCCCATGTGCAGATGGCCGTCCCCGGCGACTTCAACGTCGAGAACGGCCTGGCAGCGCTGTGCACCGCCTATGTGCTGGGCGCGGACATGCAGCAGGCCGCCGAAAGCCTGGGCCGCTTCATCGGCGCCCACCGCCGGTTCGAATTGACGGACGTCATCGACGGCGCAGAAATCTTCCACGATTACGGCCACAATCCCGCCGAGATGCGCAATGCAGTGACCATCGCCCGCAAGCGTTGCAAGGGCACCCTCTATGCGGTCATGCAGCCCCACACCTTCAGCCGTGTTCGCACCCTCTTCAACGATTACCTCACCTGCACCGAGCAGGCGGACGTCACCGTGGTGATGGATATCTGCGCTGCCCGGGAGAAGGATCCCGGCGACCTGAACAGCGGCATGCTGGTGGACGGCATGAAGGCCCACGGCGTCAACGCCGTCTGGACCCCCTCCTTCGACGACACGGAGGCGTACCTGCGCGCCCACTTGAAGCCCGGCGACCTCGCCATCACCATGGGCTGCGGCGACGTGAACATGCTCAACGAGCAGATCCACCGCCACGAGCTGGAGAAGCAGGGAAAGTAAACCACATAGCATCAGCGGCCAGGGCAGTGCGTCCCGGCCGCTTTTTGACTTTTCTGTTCTGCCCCGGACCGCGCCGCCATACCCTCAACCGGGGTGATGCGCATGAACAGACACAGGCTCTCCTGGGAGCTGCTGGGGGCTGCAGTAGGGGCGGGGTTGGCGTCCGGCCGGGAGATTGCAAGCTTCTTCGGGCAATACGGCATGGCGGGCGTCGCCGGGGCGGGCCTGTCCGTCATCGTCATGTACCTGCTGGCCGATGCGTCCCTCCCCTTGTCCTGGCTCGGTCGCTGGCCGGAGCGCCTGTGGCGCGCCCTGA
>JAFXDB010000028.1 GCA_017516305.1 Clostridia bacterium
AAGTCTGCAAAGGTGATGATTGCTGGGGAAATTTCCCCAAGCGAGGATTGTAGCGGCGCAGGCTGCTATCAAGGGTTAATCTGCCTATCACATGAATCCCCGGCGGCTCCTGTCTTGTTTAAGGCAGGGGTCGCCTTTTTACTTGACAATTTGGCCTCCCGGGTGTATCATGTGCAAAACGAAAAGGGGAGATGTGCATGTCCGTTGTGCTCCGGAAGCTGTCCATTCATGACGGCGATGACGTTTACAATATGCTGCAGACGCTGCCTGCCAATGAGAATGGTTTCATGAACGGCATGGCCGGGCGCAGCCGGGAGGAGTTCCGTGTGTGGCTCGGTAAAAGTGCCGCCAGCGCCGAGAATACGGAAATCGAGGACGGCTGGCGGGTGCCGCAGGCGGTGTACTGGCTGTATGTGGACGGCAGGCCGGTGGGCATGGCCAAGCTGCGGTATTTCCTGACCGATGCGCTGCGGCAATCGGGCGGACACATCGGGTACGCGATTACGCCCGATGAACGGGGCAGGGGCCATGCAACGGAGCTTCTGCGCCTGGTGCTGAAGGAGGCTGCGGCCAAGGGCATCGACCGTGCGCTGATCACCGTCAACAACAGCAACCCGGCGTCCATTCGTGTGGCGCTCAAATGCGGCGGCGTGATTGAGCGCATCAGCGGGGATCACCACTATATCTGGTGCGAATGCAAGTGAATACGAAAAGACCCGGCGCATGCAAGCGTCGGGTCTTTGAGGTATCAGGGGATCAGAAATTGCCCTTCATCCGCCGGGGCTGCTCGGCCATGGCCGTGGCGGATGCTTCCTCCGGGGATCTGCGGAAGCAGCCGATGCAGCCGACGGCGCCGGTCACCAGGCCCGCCAGAAGCCCCTTCAAAAGCACGGAGAAGGCGCTGGAGACCGGCAGGCGCAGGGCAGCGAAGGCATAGGCACAGTAACCGATGTGGTTGGCGGTCATCAGCGTTGTTTCGTGCTTCCAGGCGACAAACGCCTCCATCAGGGCGCCGGAGAGGCTGCCGAGGACAACCGCGCAGGCAGCGCTGATCAGAATGGTCATCATGCGGGGGCGGCCCTTGCGGCCATGGAGCAGATCATAGGCCACGGTGGGAAGCAAACCCAACAGGACGCCGAGGATCCAGGTAAGGGGATGCAGCCGGCAGACGAATGCCCAGATCAGGGCGGCGACCAGCGCGCCTCCGGCGGCCCCCAGGATGGCGCGGTTCTGCGCGGCGCGCTCCTTCGGGGGCAGCGGAGCAGCGCCCGATACCTGCTTGCAGCAGGGCAGATGCATGGGCACGACGGTGTCAGCCGAAAGCCGGACGGGAACGGCCTGACCGGTGCATTCTCCGCAGCAGAGGATGCAGTGATGCGGACAGGTCAGCGGCGCAAGATTGGGCAGCAGATCAGCAAGGAAGCGGCGGATTCCCTCGTCGGCCGTGGCGTCGGCAGGGAAGTTGACGGTCACGACACTTCCGGCATGGTTGAGGATAAGGGCGGGGATGCTGCCGTCGCCGGTGTGGAGGCAGTAGAGGTTGTCCGCCCCGGATGCGGCGGAAATGGCCGCGCAGATCTGATTGGCGCAGCGGATGGTCATGCTGTCGGTATAATCGGGGGCAGTGGGCTGCAGCTGCGGGCCGACGTAGATGCTGATCCGGCGCAGGAACGCATCCTCGGACAGGGTCACGAAGCAGTTTGCCAGCAGGCCGTAAGCGATACCACCGGATACGGTCAGGTTGCTTTGGGCCGCGACGTCACGAAACAGGGGGCCGAGCATTATCAATTCCTCCCTTCGGGGTACTGCCGTCATCATATCACAGGGGCGGCGTCCGTGTCAATAAAAGCCCCACGCACAGGGCGCAGGGCGGGGAAGCGGGCGTCAATTGGCGGCGTCGTCGGTGGAGGCGGAAGCATCCTCGCTGGCGTCCGTGGCGGGAACGCTGGCGGCGGACACATCAGCCATGGGCGCAGCGGCCGCCTTCTTGTCGGCGCCCATGTCGCGCAGGAAGCTGAAGCAGCCCAGGAAAGCGAACACCAGGCCCAGCGCCAGGTTCTTGAGGATCTCGCCCAGCACCTCGCTGTCCGCCAGAATGTTGCGGAAGAACTCGGCCTCAGAGCGGACAAAGATGCTGTTGCTGCCCAGCAGGCTGCCATAGGTATCCATGTAGATAGAGTGGATATCCCAGGCGTAGGTACCGCCGACGCCGACCACAACGCCGATGATGACGGCCAGCACCACGCACACGACCTTGATCTTGCCCTGGCGGCCCTTGAGGAGGTCATAGCCCTTGGCGGCCAGGAAGCCGATCAGCAGGCCGATCAGGGCGGTGATGAGGTCCAGCAGCACGGCCACCGCCGTCCAGACGGCTGCGCCGATGAGCGCGCCCAGAATGGCGCCGATGAAGCCGGTGACAACGCTGCCCTTCTTTTCGGGCTCAGCATAGTAATCGTAGTTGGAAGTCTGCATATCCATGTGCTTTCTCCTTTGCAAGGTATTGGTTTTACTCCAACATATTAGCAGAAACCGCCATTGAATGCAAGGTTTGTGGGCCCATGGCTGCAAAATTTACATTTGGCATATGGTTTTCATGTCTTATCATATATCATCCTGCGCCATGACCTGCTGAACGGCCTTCCAGGCCACGTCCCAGCTGTAGCCCCTGCGGGCGAGCATGGCCTGGATTCGCCCGGCGGCCTTGCGGGGATCCTCGCCGGGCTTGATCCGGGCTGCGGCCTTCTCCGCCAGGGCGATGGCGCCGGAGAGCTGGTCATCGTCGCTGATCTGCTCCAGGGCGACCTCTGCTTCGTCTGCGGCAATGCCTTTGCGGCGCAGCTCCTGCGCAATGCGGCTGCGGCCAAGCTTCCTGCCGGAGCGGGCCTCCACCCACTGCCGGGCGAAGTCGGCGTCATCCAGGAGCTTCTCGCGCTCCAGCTTGTACAGCACCATCTCCACCGTGCAGGGGCGATATCCGGCCTGCAGCAGCTTCTGCTCCACCTCACGGCGGCTGCGGGCGCGGGCGGCAAGGAAGGCCACCGCCCTGTCCAGCGCATGCCGGTACTGCCGCACCATCAGCCAGTTGTCGTATTCCTCCACGCTCAATGCATCGCCGACCTTCAGGGGCCGCTCCCGCATCAGGCTGACGGGCACGAGGAATTCGTCCGATTCGCTGACGGTGACGCGGTAGCGCCCGCGCTCCCGGCGGATATCGGTAATCACGTCCATGACGGCATCTCCTTTGCCAGCGCCCAGTGCAGCACATCCCGGTTGACCAGGCCCAGGCGGCCCTCCCGTGCTTCGCTGGCGCCGCCGTTGAGGAACACGACCAGGCGGCCTGTCTCCTCCTCGATGAATGCACCGTCCACGCAGCCATAGGCAAAGCCCTGATGCCCCAGCAGGCGGCGGGGCCACAGCTTCGGTCTTTCTAGCAGCACCAGGCCCAGGCCGTAGCGCCGGGTGGGCGTGGCGGACTGCTGGCGGGTCATCTCGTCCATCAGAGCTGCGGGGATGAGGGGGCGTCCATCGTGCAGCCCACGGCTGTGGATCAGCTTCAGCAGCTTTGTCAGGGACGGGGCGTCGGTATACATGGCCCCGGCGGTGTGGCCGAAGTGGCGCAGGGGATCGGCCTCAATCAGGGGCTTGCGGGCCAGGCGCGTGATGGTCACGTCGTGGCCCCTTTTGTAGGGCAGGACACGGCTGATGGGCATGATCTTCCCCTCGTCCAGGGAAGAAGCGTCCAGCGTGGCGCGCATACCCAGCGGGGCAAAGAGCCTCGCCCGGAACAGCTCCGGGAGGCACATGCCCGTTGCGTTTTCCAGCAGGCACCCCAGCAGACCGAAGCCGAAATTGGTGTAGATCAGCTGCTCGCCGGGCTTGCAGGCGCGGATGTCGGGGTCGGCCAGGACATCGTCGTAGCTGCGGCCCTCGCGCAGGGCGGCGTCCATGGCTGCGGTATCCGTCAGGCCGCTGGTGTGGCTCAGCAGGTGCCGAACGGTCACCCCGTCCAGGACGGAGGCGTGGGCCGTATCCGGCAGCAGGGGACGCACCGGTGTGTCCAGCGTAAAAAGCCCGTCCGCAATGCAGGAGAGCGTCACCAGGGCCGTGGCCATCTTGGTGATGGAGGCGACGCGGTAGATCGTGTTTTCCGCTGCGTGGTGGGCCGGTCTGCTGACGCTGGTATGCAGGGATGCGCGCCGGTCGCCATCCTCCAGAAGGAGCGTTGCCCCCAGGACGTGATGGCGGCAGAGCAGCTTTTCGTAATCATGCAGCTGGGTCAGCGGCTGACCGGCGGATACATGGGTCATCTGCCCGCGGGGGCTGGGGGAAAGAAGCGGCAGGGCAGCGCGGTACAGCAGGTTCTTCATCTCGGTGGTGGGCATGCTCAGGCCTCCGTGTTTCTTCGGTTGCGGATTCCAAGGCAAAGCAGGATGATGGCGGCGGCTCCGGCGAGCAGCAGGCTCAGCAGCTGACTGACGCGCAGGCTGCCCAGCATCAGGCTGTCCGTGCGGAAGCCCTCGATGATGGCGCGGCCTGCACCGTAGAGCAGCGCGTACCAGAGGGTCACGACGCCGTGATGCTTCTTCCGTTTGCGGATGATGAACCACAGCACCGCAAACACACCCAGGTTCCACATGGATTCGTAGAAGAAGGTCGCCATATGCCAGACATAGCCTTCTCCAGCGGGAATCAGCACGCCGACGGGGAAGAACTGCCAGGCGGGGTTGGTGATGGGCGCGCCGTAGGCTTCCATGTTGAAGTAATTGCCCCAGCGGCCGATGGCCTGGGCCAGTGCCACGGTGGGCAGCACCATATCCGTCAGCAGGAGCGGGCTGCGCCCTTTGATGTGGGCGATGATAACGATGGCCAGGGCGCCGCCGAGGATGCCGCCGTAGATGGCCAGCCCGCCCTCCCAGATGCGCAGGATGGCCAGGGGATCGGCGGCGAAGGTATCCCAGGCAAAGGCGACGTAATAAACGCGAGCGCCGATGACGCCCAGGGGCAGGGCCAGCAGCGCCAGGTCGAGGACGGTGTCCTCCGGCAGCCGGAGACGTTTTTCCTCGCGTCCGCAAAGGGTCATGGCGATCAGGATGCCGGTAACGATCAGTACGCTGTACCACGGCAGATGGCCGAAGATATAGCGGCTGGGGGGAACGGCAGGGAACATGGCGGAACCTCCTGGAAAGATTGGTATCATTATATGTATTTCCGTTCTGACTGTCAAGGATGCGAAAAAAAGCGTTGCAAAGTACGGCAAATGGGGTTATAATATCTTCTGGATCATCTGACCCGTTGAGAACCGAAGGAGGCACATATACATATGAGCAAGGTACATGTTTTCGACCATCCCCTCATTCAGCATAAGCTTTCCATCATGCGCAAGACCGAGACCGGCCCCAAGGAGTTCCGCGAGCTGCTGGAGGAGATCTCCATGCTGATGGTTTATGAGGTCACCCGCGACCTGCCCACCGAGGAGGTGGAGATCGAGACCCCCATCTGCAAGACCAAGGTGAAGATGCTGGCTGGCAAGAAGCTGGGCATTGTGCCCATTCTGCGCGCCGGTCTGGGCATGGTGGACGGTATCAGCAACATGATACCGGCCTGCCGCATCGGCCACATCGGCCTCTACCGCGACCCGGAGACCCTGGAGCCCGTGGAGTACTACTGCAAGCTCCCTCACGACGCCCAGGAGCGCGAGCTGCTCGTCCTTGATC
>JAFXDB010000029.1 GCA_017516305.1 Clostridia bacterium
ACGCCCGCTGCGGCGGATACCCGCCCGACGTCCGTGCCCATCATCACGCCCAGCCCGAAGCCCACGGCGAATGATGCGCCCACGGCCACGCCTGAACCCACGGCGACACCCACCGCAGAACCCACCGCGACGCCCACGGCGGCCCCTACGGCCACGCCTGCGCCCGTGGTGACAACGCCCGCTGCGGCGGATACCCGCCCGACGTCCGTGCCCATCATCACGCCCAGCCCGAAGCCCACGGCGAATGATGCGCCCACGGCCACGCCTGAACCCACGGCGACGCCTACCGCAGAACCCACCGCGACGCCTACGCCGGCCCCCACGGCCACGCCCGTGCCGGATATTGCCACGGGAACCGATCTGACGACGCCCGTACCTGTCCCCACGGCCACGCCTGCGCCGGACATTGCCACGGGAACCGACCTGGTCACCCCTGCCCCCGAACCCACGACAACGCCCGGGGCGGAGGAACTGCCCGCTGTGCCGGAGCTGATGAATGCAGAGGAAATGCGTTCCCTGCTGGACGTGACGCACCCCGACCGCCAGGTGACCCTGTGGGTGACCTGCACCGACCCGGACTATGCCAACGGCAGCCGCCTGACCCTCTTTGCCAATGTCAGCGGCTATGACGGCCTGGATTACACCGTGGTCTGGGAGGTTGACAAGCAGGACGGCAACGGCTTTGTCAACGCCGGTGTGGACGGCATGATGAGCCTGTCCTTCCTCATTGATGACGAAAACGCCCGCTGGCTGTGGCGCGTTGGCGTCAATATGGACTACATGGAAAAGGAGTAAACTGCCATGAAGCTTTCTGCCCGCCGAATCCTTGCGCTCCTGCTGGCCATTGTGCTGACGGGTGTGTTCAGCGTGCGCGCAGAGACCTATGTGGAGTACTCCGGCGGCCTCTCCGTGGCGGATGTGCGCGCGGCGAACGGCGATACGACCGTGTATGTCTGCATCAATGGCACCTGGGAGGTCGCAGGCAGCGTCACCTCAGGTTCGCACGAACTGACTTATGACAATAAAGAACGTTATTTCCGTACAGCGCAATTGTCGGACGTGAGTGATACACTTGTGTCTTTTGGTTTTTCCAGCGCCGAGTATTCCCCTGCGGACAAAAGCCTTGCGTATTCCCTTAACGATACCTATCCCAACGTTCAGTACCAGAATTCTGACTGGAACAGCAATCGTGATTATGTCCCACTGAGCGGAGCTCAGCGTAAAGATTCTTGGGATGACAGCAATACCTACGCGCTGTACTATACGCCGAACTGGGCGAGTGACATAAGCATGGTTGCGGTTGATGTGTTGGCAGGATATAACTCCTTCTACACCATCACGGTCACCGGCCTGGAGGCAGGGGATGCGGCGGCGGTCAGCTATGGCGACGCATATAACACGGATTACGGCAGGCTGGTCTTCAACGGCAATGACGCGACCATCACCGTCCCGGCCGGTGCGGACTATGACTGGACGTACTCCGATGAGGCTGGCTACGGCAGCGTGACCAGAACCGAAACGGACGCCGGTACGGTCTTCACCTTTACCGACGTCACTGCGCCCCTGACCCTGACGGCTGCCGAGCGTGTGCCGGAATTCATCACCGTGACGCTTGTGGACAGCGCAGGCAACACCCTGGCAACGGTGGAGAATGTGCCCTATGGCACGTCCGTTGAGACCTGGGTGCAGGCGAACGACGCCCTTGCCCTGTCGGATGGCAGCACGGTGCACGAATACAAGTGGATGCTGCCGGACAACACCCCCATTACCGGAAAGGTCTTCCGGCAGGATGTTGCCCTTACCGGTGCGGCAAAGCCCCTTTACACGGTCACCTTCCTGGGGAATGACCCGAACGGCACGCCCGAGGGCGGCAGCTTCATTGATACCAGCGCGGCATACACCACCGTGCAGGTGCTGGAGGGCGATACCGTCCCGCAGGATTTCATGACCCTGATGCAGCAGAACATCACCCTGCAGGAGAACTGGATCTTCTACCAGTGGCAGTATGCGGGCGATACAGGCTACCTGGTGATGGGCGCCAACACGCCCATCGTCAAGGATACCGAGGTGTGGGCTACCTACACGCAGGAGGCATATGTCCGCTTCTGGAAGGATCGCACCAGGTCTGAGCAGTTTGTCAATTCGGGCCTGGAGAACCAGCATGTGGGCGAGGTGTATGAGGGCCGCGTGCCGGATACAGACGCCATCATGGCGGTTGCCCCCATGGAGGGCATGCGCTTCCGCTACTGGTACGATCTGACCTGCGGCGAGGTCTTTACCCCCGGCACGGATAAGGTGCTGCACAACCTGGATCTCTATCCCGTCTTTGAGCGCGCCATTTTCTCCTTCGTGGATGAGAACGGCAGCGTGCTGACTGCGCAGTATGAGGGTACGCCCCTGAACTACGACGCCGACGATAAGGCCGGCATGTATTACGAGGGCCTGGAGGTCATGCGCGCCGACGGCACGGTCCATGTCATCCCCAATGGCACGGAGATCACCCGCGAGTACCTCACGGCCAGCAACATTCCGCTGCCTGCGCCCGTTGACGGCCGTTTCACCATTCAGGCCACGCCTGTGTGGAAGCCTCTGCGTACGGTGATCTATCACACCGGCGAGGGTGCGCAGTTCATCATCTACGGCGCGGAGAGCTCGGATACCTACACCATTCGCGTGGAGGATGAGATCGTTCTGCTGGGCCCGCTGGACATTGTCAACGTGGTCAGCCCCATCGGTCTGGCCCTGGATGGCTGGAGCACCACGCCGGACGGCGATGTGGAGTTCGATGCCAACGCCACCTATTCCGGCGACAGCCTCGATGACCTGGTTGCCGAGGGCGAAACGGTGCACCTCTACCCCGTCTGGGCACAACAGGAAAACACCATCGCCATCACCTTCAAGTCCAACTACAGCAGCATTGATGGTGCGGTGGATGCGGAGGGGAACCCGCTTCCGGAGCGCGACTACGTCGTCTATATCAAGTCGGGATACAAGCCCACCATGCCCACTCTGGATACCACGGGCATCCAGAATCCGTCCGATCTCTGCGCGGATGGTACGACCCTGCGCTATGAGCTGGGCGGCTGGTCGCGTGACCAGGATGGCAAGCTGACGAGTTCAGACGGAACCCATACCCAGACATATGGCTCCTACAGCGTGGGAAGCGAGTACAAATATGCGCTGACCTCGGACACGACCTTCTATGCCATTTGGGTCGATAAGGAGCCGGAGACGGAAGGCATCGATACCTTCTTCTTTGTCACCAACGATGGTAAGCAGCCCTTCGAGCCTTCCCAGTATGGCTCCGGCGGCTATCTTCCCGGCGGTTGTAATGATACTGTCGGCTGGAAGGGTACGATCAAGAAGGAAATGAACATTTCCAACAACATCGCACAGGTGGAGGCCAACATCCTGACCCGTCCTGAGCCGGAGACCATTCTGCCCGTTCTCCAGGAGAGTGACACATTCAAAAAGAATTTCCCGGATATCGTCAACATGACGGCGGAGGACTACGGCACAAAGTGGTGGATCGAATGGTATGGCTGCAAGTACGCCTGCGGCAAGCACTACCACATCGACGGCCGCGTGCGTTTTGCCACGCAGGTGGAGCTGAACTACCACCCCAACGGTGGCACGAATCCGCCGGCCAGCGAGCTCAAGACCAAGGAAACCTGGGCTACGGTCAACAAGACCAACAAACCCCAGCGTGATAACTTCATCTTCCTCGGCTGGGATGAGGACCCGTCGGCGAAGGTGCCCGATTACCCGGTGAACGGTGGCCTGACGGAGATCTACATGGACAAGGACAAGGATCTCTACGCCATCTGGCAGCCGGTGAAGATCACCATCCCCATGGATGACGACTTCCGCGGCCAGAAGTACGAGCAGACCAACGACGGCGATCCTACCAAACCTGTCACCGGCAACCGTTACCAGTTCACCATCGAGGCCATTGAGCTGCCTGAGGGCGCTCTGCCCTACGAGAAGCGCACGGCGACCAGCAACAGCGACGGCTCCTTCACCTTCCCGCGCATTGATGTGCAGGTGGAGGGCATGTACGTCTTCGAGGTCCGCGAGGTCATCGGCAGCCAGGCTGTGCAGTATGACGCCGCCGTCTACCGCCTCACCATCAACATCGTCCAGAGCGATTACGGTCTGGGCATTGCCGGTTACAGCTTTACCCGGGACAACAAGCCCGTTGTGGTGTCCGGCAACAATGTGGACAATGTCGTCTTCAAATTCTACAACCGTACAGATGTGCGTAACGTCACGGTATCCAAGGTCTGGGACGACGGCGAGAACCAGGATGGTCTGCGCCCCGGCAGCGTGGATGTGACCCTGTACCGCCGCGGCGAGAGCATCCCTGCCGGTACAGCCACCCTGAATGCTGTCAACGGCTGGACGTGGACGTGGGAGAACCTCCCCATCAAGGATTCCAGTACCGGCCTGGTGTACGAGTACTACGTCGTTGAGGATACCGTGCCCCGCTACGGCACGTCCTACACCGGCGACATGAACTCCGGCCTGGTCATCATCAATACCTTCCCGCCGCAGCTGGCGGATTTCCGCGTGGTCAAGGTGTGGCAGGACAACAACGCCGTCAGCCAGCGTCCGGAAACCCTGGTTTACCGTCTCACCGGCGCCACGCCGGACGGCGCGGTCATCATCAACAGCACCAGCGGCGCGGTGGCGGCGCCCTACGAATACGTCTTTGACGACATGCCGCAGTACTACCAGGGCGAACGCCTGCAGTACACCCTGACGGAGGAGCCCACGCCCGGCTATGACGCCAGCGTCACCAGCGTCAGCGACGGCTACGGCGGCGCCATCTACACCGTGACCAACACCCGCGCGACAACCGGCGTGACCATCACCAAGCAGGTCACCGGCAATGCGGCGGACAGTAACGCGACCTTCGCCTTCACCGCGCATCTCCTGGGCGAGGACGGCCAGGTGCTGACCAACTTCACCGCAGGGGAGGGCTACACCCTCGCTGCGGACGGCACCATCACCTTTACCCTCAGCCACGGGCAGTCCGTGGAGCTGGCGCAGCTGCCCCTGGGCAGCACGCTGGTGCTGGCGGAGGAAAGCGGCACCTACACCGCCTCCTTCAGCCCGGAGGGAACACAGACGGTGGACGGCATGCGCTTCGAAATTACCGAAGACATGACCATCACCGTCACCAACGAGCGTTCCGTGGTGATCCTCACCGGCGTGACGCTGGATACCGCACCCTACCTGCTGCTGATGGGGCTTGCGCTCCTGGGGCTTGCAGGTTTCGTGAAACCCAGGAAGAGGAGGGCTGATTGATGGAGCAACAGGACAAGCGTCCGCGCCGCCGCCGTGTGCAGCGGACAGTGGATGCACCCAGTGCCCCGATGCTGCCGGAAAACCCGTACCAGAAGAAGATTGCCGACTGGCTCGGCAAGCTGAAGCTGCGTCAGGTGACCTTCGGCGGCGTGAGCGAGAAGCAGGTGTGGAAGCGCTTCAGCGAGCTGAACGAGATGTACCAGCAGATGCTGGCCATCGAGCGGGCGCGCTACGAGGTGCTGCTGCACCAAGCGGGCATTGCCTTTGACCCGCACACGCCCTACCCCGAGGAAGCCCCCCAGCCCCCGGAGCAGCCCCCGCTGCCGGAACAGGGAGGTGATACACCTTGACAGGTCAGCCGCGCAAAACGGCGGACATTGCAAAGGTCATCGCCCGCAGACGGCAGGAGGTCGCCAACCGGCAGGACACCTGGGCGCTGGTGCGCCGGGTGCTGCTGCTGGCGGCGGTGCTGCTGATCGTGCTGACGCAGGTATTCCTCGTCACCCGCGTGGAGGGAACGGGCATGTTCCCGGCGCTCAAGGACGGCGACCTGGTGATGGTCTACCGCCTGCAGAGCAAGTTCTCCCGGGGCGACGTCATCGCCTATCAGCATGATGGCGAACGCTACTTCGGCCGCATCGTCGCCCAGGGCGGCGACGAGGTGACCATCAGCGATACGGGAACGCTGCTGGTCAACGGACGGCTGGAAAGCGGCGAGATCCTCTTCCCGACCAACAGTGCAGACGGCCAGTCGTTTGTCTGCAAGGTTCCCCAGGGCTACGTCTTTGTGCTGGGCGATTACCGCACCCAGACCCAGGATAGCCGCGACTTTGGCTGCATCCCGCTCTCCGAGGCGGAGGGCAAGGTCATCACCCTTCTGCGCCGCAGAGGGCTGTAACAACGGTATCAATCCCCGCAAGGGGTACAACGAGATACAAAACATAGGAGGAAATAACCATGAAGAAGTTCCTGGCTCTGCTGCTTTCCGTGCTGATGCTGCTGACCATGACGGCGGCCTTCGCGGCGGATGGCGATGGCGAAACGACCGTGACTCCCAACCTTGACCCGGTGCCGGTGTCCTTCACCAAGCTGTGGACCAACGCCATTCCTGTGGGCGAGAAGCTGACCTTCCCTGTGGAGTTCATCAGCAACTCCATCACCGGCGACGATAGCCTGCCTGAGCCTGCTGTTGAAGGCGAGGCTGTCATGCCCACCTCTCTGACGCTGGAGCTGACCGCTGATGGCCACGCGAACGGCGTGTACACCGTGCCCTTTACCGTGAATCTCCCCAAGGAGTACGGTGTTTACATCTACAAGATCACCGAGACGGATCCCCAGATTGAGAATACGACCCCGGATAGCGGCGCGATCTTCGTCGCTGTCATGTACACCAATGAGGATGGTCTGGTTGTTACCCTGATCAATGATCCCTCTGAGGACAACACCGATACCGCTGGCCTGGAAGTCACCGACAAGGCCGTGGATACCGACATTGACACCGACAACAAGAATGACCAGTTCCAGAACCAGTATGATATTGGTTCCTTCCAGGTCAGCAAGAGCATCACCGGTAACGCGTCCACTGCCACTGACAAGTTCGTTATCAAGGTCACCTTCACTTCTTCCGTTGACCTGGACATGGTGAATGTCACCTTCCAGGAGAATGGCGATGAGGTCATCATCACCGAAATGACGGCTAATACCCCCATCGAGAAGACCTTCGAGATTGGCGATGGCGAGACCCTGCACTTCGATGGCATCCCCCAGGGTGTTGTTGTGACCGTCGTGGAAACCAACCAGGTTGACTACGAGGATCTGAACTACTATGTTGCTACCTACGAGCAGACCGCCTATGATGCCGACGGCAATGAGGTTGTGACGAACCCCGAGAATGGCGCTGAGTTCACGATTGGCACCGATGCCTGCGAAGTTGCCATCACCAACACCAAGGAAACCGAAATCCCCACCGGTGTTGAGCTGGACTCCATCCCCTACATCGTCCTGCTGGCTGTTGCCGCGCTGGGCGCTGTGGCCTTCGTTGTGAAGCGCCGCATGGCTGCTGCCGACGAGGACTAATCGGCAACCCTTGAAAACTCCCCCTGCGCCGCGCCCGATGAAAAGACGGGTGCGGCGCAGGGCAGCCTCAGCGGCCGGGATGCGCTCCGGGCCGCTGACGCTGCCCCCGATGGGTCATTTTTTCTCTCCCCCCCCCGGAAAATTCTGCAGAAAGGAGGCTGACCGATGTACCGTGATGTACTGCGCATTCTGAATGGCTTGCTGAGCGCCGTGGAAGCGCTGCTGCTGATCGTTTGTCTGCTCTACGCCGGATATTCCCTCTGGGATAACCAGCAGATCTATACCTCCGTCAGCTCCCTGCAGAATGAGCTGCTGGCCTTCAAGCCAACGGCAACGGAAAACGATGAGGAGACGGGCCCCTCCTTCGAGGAGCTGCAGGCCATCAATCCCGATGTGTGCGCCTGGCTCACCATGGACGGGACGCGCATTGATTACCCCATCCTGCGCGCCAACAACAACACCTATTATCTCAGCTACGATGTGTACCGCAAGTTCTCCCTGGCGGGCAGCCTGTTCCTGGATTCCCGCAATGCCTTTACCGTCAGCGATGCGTACAACCTCATCCACGGCCACCATATGAATCAGGGCCGCATGTTCGGCGACCTGGATCTGTACAAACGGGAGGAATTCTTCCGGGAGAATGCCACCGGCAGCCTTATCACCCCGGAGACGGCCTATCAGCTGGACGTCATTGCCTGCCTGAACGTGAATTCCACGGATGACGTGATCTTTGCGCCCCAGCGCTGGCTGGAGGATGCAGAAGCGGTGCTGGACTATACCGAGCGCAACGCCACCTATCTGCATGCGGATACCCTTGCCCTGGCCCGGACGAGCGGTGCGCCCCTGCTGTGCCTGGCGACCTGTGCCGATGGCTCCAACCGTACCATCGTGCTGTGCATGATGACCCGCGCGGAAGGAGGTGCGGCGCAGTGAAGAAATGTCTGACCCTGCTGCTGGCGGCGCTGGTCGCGACCGTCTGCATGCTGCCCGCGTGGGCGGCCAATGTCGTGTATGTCTCTCTGCCGGTGACCGTCCGTGCCAGCGGCGACCAGCCCGACGTCCCGGAGATGGTCGCCATCGTCCTCACGGCAGAGGATGAATCTGCTCCCATGCCTGTGGGTGCGGATAACGGCGTGTATACCATGAGCATGCAGGTGGGCAGTCAGTCTGCCTTCCCGGACATCGCCTATACGGAGCCCGGCAATTACTTCTATACCGTGCGGCAGGAGCCTGGCAGCACCGGGGACTGCGTCTATGACGCCATCTGCTACGCCGTGGAGGTGTGCATCGCCCCCGGCGATGACGGCATTTATCCGGTTATTGTGGTGCAGGAATTCGGCAGCTCCATCAAGCTGGACGGCATCGTCTTCCTGAATGCCTACCCGGTGGTGACGCCTACGCCCGTGCCGACGCGTCCCCCGAGCGATCTCCCGGCCACCGGCGTGGAGGATTACTGGATGTTCTACCTGGGCGGCGCGGCGGCCTGCCTGCTGCTGGCGGCCTTCATGCTGCGCATCCTGCTCCGGCCGGAGGAAGCCAATGCGGCGGACGGAGGCAACCCCTTCCGGAGGGACGATGATGAGTAGCCGCAAGAAGCTCGCCGCCGCCGTGCTGGTTCTGTGCCTGCTGGCGGCGGCGCTCCTTATCTTCCTGGGCATCCGTGAGCTGCAGGATCGCCGGGCCGGGTATGACTATTATGCCGACCTGGTGAACATCGCCGTTCCGCCGTCCCGGACGGCTCACACAGCTCCACCGACCCCCGGAACGGACGCTCCGGCACAGACGGTACAGGCGGCGGATGCTGTCCCCACGGCCACGCTGTCGCCGGTAATGGGCACGTCAGCCTCGGAGAACCCGGCGACGCCCGTTCCGACGGCGACCCCGGCTCCGGCAACGCCCATTCCGACGGCAACTCCGGCCCCGGCCACGCCCGTCCCGACGGCAACCCCGGCCCCGGCGACGCCCATTCCGACGGCAACCCCGGCCCCGGCGACGCCCATTCCGACGGCAACCCCGGCCCCGGCGACACCCATTCCGACGGCGAGCCCGGCGCCGGCGACGCCCATTCCGACGGCCACTCCGGCCCCGGCCACGCCCGTCCCGACGGCAACCCCGGCCCCGGCGACGCCCATTCCGACGGCAACCCCGGCCCCGGCGACGCCCATTCCGACGGCAACCCCGGCCCCGGCGAC
>JAFXDB010000030.1 GCA_017516305.1 Clostridia bacterium
GATGAAGAACTGGCTGCTGGCGCTGTCCGCCACGGCGGAGCGGGCCATCGACAGCACGCCGCGCTCGTGCTTCAGGGGGTTGTACACGCCGTTGGAGGTGAATTCGCCCCGGATGTTCCTGCCGGAGCCGCCGGTGCCGTTGCCCTCGGGGCAGCCGCCCTGCATCATGAAGCCGTCGATGATGCGGTGGAAGGTCAGGCCGTCATAGAAGCCCTCGTTGGCCAGGGAGACGAAGTTCTCCACGGTGATGGGCGCAATGTTGCTGTACAGCTCGGCGGTGATGACGCCGTAATCGGCGATGTCGATCTCCACCACATGGCTGGCCACAGGGGTGACATCCGGCACCTGGGTGGGCGCGGCGGTGGCATTCACGACGGGCTCGTCCTTCGTGCCGCCGATGGTCAGCACCACGATGGCCGCAATGATGATCACCGCTGCCGCCGCCAGGGCGATCCAGCGGTTGCGGCGCTGCTGCGCTGCCTTGGCCTGCTCTGCGGCGCGCTGGGTGTCGCGCATACGACTGTTCTTGCTCATTGTTCAGTTCCTCCGTTCCATTTTTGCATGGGATACAGCTTCCGTGACGCTTCCATGAAGCCCCTCGCTCACACGCGCCGGGATTCCCCGTCCCTGCACAGCTCCTCCATCACGCCGTCCCGGATGACCCAGCACTCGCCGTACAGGGTGCGCACACCGCCCTCCTGCAGGATGTAGCTGCCGTCCGCCAGGGCGATAAAGGCGCGTCCCCGGCTGTCGGGAAAGGTCACGTCCTCAAACAGGCGCAGGCCGTCGATGATATTGTCCCGCACCATATGGTAATGGGGCAGGATGTTCACCTCCGTCAGGCCGAGGCCGGGAATGAACCGCCGGTACCCGGGGTCCGTCGCCTCGCCCGCTTCCTCCGGCTGGGCGTAGACCGTTCCGGCTGCATTCATGCTGCCCGCGCTGACGCCCATGATAACGCCCGGATGCGCCTTGAGGAGCCCGTTCAGGCCAAGCTCCCGGAAAAAGGCGTTCTGGGTCGGCACATGGCCGCCGGCCAGCAGGATCACGTCGGCCGCCTTCACCAGCGCCGCCGCGTCCTGCGCATTGCGGCTGTCCAGCACATCCACCCGGGTAAAGCCCATGCCATGATAGCTGAAGCACCCGGCGAAGGTCAGCGCCATCTCGTCATTGCGGGCATGGTCATCCTTCCAGGCGGCAATGGCCAGGAAGCGTCCGCCGGGGGAAACATGGCGGCGCAGGTTCTCCACAAAGCCGTTGCGATGAAAAAAGATGCAGGGCAAGCCGCAGCCCACCGGAACATCATCGTCGCAGGGGCTGCTGGTGAGGTACAGGGGCATGGGAGAGCTCCTCCTTTTGTACTGCCCTCTATTTTAGTGCCTCCGGCCCCTGTTGTCAAGTCGGGAGGATTATGCTATACTTCACAGGACACACACCACACGAAGGAGTCAACCCATGAGCATTCTTTCCGTCGAGCATCTCTCCCACGGCTTTGGCGACCGCGCCATCTTTGAGGACGTATCCTTCCGCCTCCTCAAGGGCGAGCACATCGGCCTCATCGGCGCCAACGGCGAGGGCAAGTCCACCTTCATGTCCATCGTTACCGGGAAACTCCAGCCCGATGACGGCAAGGTGGAGTGGAGCCCCCGCGTCCGCGTGGGATACCTGGATCAGCACGCCGTGCTGACCCCCGGCATGTCCATCATGGACGCGCTGCGGGCCGCCTTCTCCTGGCTGTTTGAGCTGGAAGCGCGCATGAACGAGATCTGCGACCTGCTGGGCACGGCGGGCGACGCGCAGATGGACGCTTACATGGCCGAGCTGGCGGAGATCCAGGAGCTGCTAGACGCCCACGATTTTTACCTCATCGACGCAAAGGTGGAGGAGGTGGCCCGGGCCCTGGGCCTGATGCACCTGGGCCTGGAGCATGACGTCAGCGACCTCTCCGGCGGTCAGCGCACGAAGGTGCTGCTGGCCCGTCTGCTGCTGGAGAAGCCGGACATTCTCCTGCTGGACGAGCCCACCAACTACCTGGACGAGGAGCACATCGCATGGCTGAAGCGCTACCTGCAGGAATATGAGAACGCCTTCGTCCTCATCAGCCACGACATCCCCTTCCTCAACGATGTGGTCAACCTCATCTACCACATGGAAAACCGCAAGCTGACCCGCTATGTGGGCAACTACGACAAGTTCCTGGAGGTCTACGAGGTGCAAAAAGCCCAGCTGGAGGCCGCCTATCGCCGCCAGCAGCAGGAGATCAGCGACCTGGAGGACTTCGTCAACCGCAACAAGGCCCGCGTCGCCACCCGCAACATGGCCATGTCCCGTCAGAAGAAGCTGGACAAGATGGAGCGCATCGAGCTGGCCGCCGAAAAGCCCAAGCCGGAGTTCAATTTCCTTCCCGGCCGCACCCCGGGCCGCTTTATCTTCGAGACAACCGACCTGATCATCGGCTACGACGCGCCCCTGACCACCCCGCTGAACCTGCGCCTGGAGCGTGGGCAGAAGGTGGCCCTGGTGGGCGCCAACGGCATCGGCAAGACTACGCTGCTGAAAAGCATCCTGGGGCTGACTCCCGCCCTGTCCGGCTCCGTATCCCTGGGAGATTACCTGCAAATCGGCTACTTCGAGCAGGAGGGCGACTACCACAACAGCACCACCTGCATCGAGGAGGTCTGGAACGAATTCCCGTCCATGGGCCAGGCATCAATTCGCGCAGCCCTGGCCAAATGCGGCCTGACCACCAAGCACATCGAAAGCCAGGTGCGCGTCCTCTCCGGCGGCGAGCAGGCCAAGGTGCGCCTGTGCAAGCTGATCAACCGGGAATCGAACATCCTCCTGCTGGACGAGCCCACCAACCATCTCGACCAGGACGCCAAGGACGAATTGAAGCGCGCGCTCATCGCCTACAAGGGGGCCATCCTGCTGATCTGCCACGAGCCGGAGTTCTACCGCGACGTGGTCACCGAGGTCTGGGACTGCTCCCGGTGGACGACCCGCATCGTCTGACAGAGGAGTGCAGCCATGAACAGAACCATGAAGCTTGCGGCGATGCTGTCGCGCAGCTACACCGTCTGCAGTGTGATCACCCTGCTGGCGATGCTGCTGTTCACGCATACCTGGCCGTCGAAGGTCAGCGATGTGTGCCTTCTCATCAGTATACTGATGCTGCTGATGAATGTGGTGAACCCGCTGGGTCTGACCGGGGCCGTGATGAGCCTTGCCGGCTGCATCCGGCACCGGGTGAAGGAAGGCCGGTGGCCGGCGTCGGGCGTGATGCTCCGGGCGGCGGCAGATGCAATGCTGGCCTTTGTCTGCGGAACGGCGGCGGTCATCGTCTTTGTGGAGACCACCGGCGGCGTATAAATGTAAGGAGGATGAACCATGATTCAGGACGCCAACTACCTCTCCCCCGTCCTGGACGAGCTCGGCAAGCGCTGGCCCGCCAACCGCACGGTCAACATCGTCTGCCACGGCCACAGTGTCCCCAGCGGCTACTTTGATACGCCTGTTGTGGACACCTTCAACGCCTACCCCCACCTGCTGCACCGCACCATCAAGGAGCGCTATCCCCATGCGGTCGTAAACATGATCGTCACGGCCATCGGCGGGGAGAACGCCGTTTCCGGCGCGGTGCGCTTTACCGCGGACGTCCTCCCCCACCGCCCGGACGTGGTCATCATCGACTATGCCCTCAATGACCGCGGCATGCCGGGCATCGTCAGGGCCTGGGAGGACATGATCCTGCAGGCGAAGGCCGCCGGGGTGAAGGTCATCCTCTGCACCCCCACCTGGGACGCGACCTGGAAGGAGCAGAGCGAGTACTGGTACGCCCTGAAGCGCCACGCCGAATTCGTGCGGGACATGGCCGACAAGCACGACGTGGGCCTGGCGGACTTCTTCGCCGCCTTTGAGCGCACTGTACAAACCCCGGAGGATCTGAATGCACTCCTGTCCCACTGGAACCACCCCAACCGCGCCGGTCACGAGCTGGCAGCGCAGGAGCTCGCCCGCTATTTCCCCGCCCGGTGAGCATCAGCAAGCCCCCGGAGAGCATACACAATGGCTCTCCGGGGGCGTTTATGTACGAAAACAGGACTCAGGCCGTTCCGACTTCTTCCAGCGCCGCATAGACCCGCAGCAGCTCGCCCACGCTCCACGCCTGGGCAAAGCAGCCGCGGCTGAGGGCGGGCGTTTCGCCGTCGTAGATCTCCGGGAGCTGACCCACGCAGCCCTCCTGCAAAATGGCCTCCATGGGCCGGAGCGCCCGGCGCACCTCTGCCGCCGCCTCCGGTGTACCGCCGCCCACCTTCAGGCAGGCCAGGTAGTACGCCCCCAGCGGGAAGGGCCACACCGTTCCCTGATGATAGGCCATGTCGCGCTCCTTCTGCTCCCCGGCGTAAACGGGATGGTACTGGAGATCGTCCGGGGACAGGGTGCGCAGACCGCAGGGCGTGTACAGGTGGGCGTAGACCGTGTCCACCACGCTGCGCTCCTCCTCGGGGGTCAGCATGGTGAAGGGCTGGGTCACGGCCCAGATCTGGTTGCAGCGGATCTGTTCATCCGCAGGGGTGCCGCTGACCAGGTCGCGCAGACCGCAGCCGTCCTCCCGGACAAAGGCCCTGTGGAAGCTGTCTTTTACCTGCTCGGCCAGAGGGGCATAATCCGCCGCGCTTTCGCCCAGCTTGTCCGCCAGGGCGTCCATCACCCGCAGCGCGCTGTACCAGTAGGCATTGATCTCCACGGGCTTTCCGTGGCGGGGCGTAGGCAGGATATCGCCGATGCGCACATCCATCCAGGTCACCTGGTCGAACCCGCCGCCCGCAGCGATGAGGCCGTCCGAATCCATGCGGATGCCATGGCGGGTGCCGCTGCGGTACTTCTCCACAATGCGCACCATCACCGGCCAGGCCTCGCGGGCAAAGGACAGGTCGCCCGTGTCCTGCACATACAGCCAGACCGTGTTGATCAGCAGCAGCGCCGCATCCACGGTGTTGTACATCGGTTCATTGCCGCCCTCGGGGAAGAGGTTGGGCATCAGGCCGTCCTGCTCGCAGGCCAGGAAGGTGCGCAGGATGCTCTTCGCCTCCTCGTACCGCCGGGTGGACAGGCAGCAGCCTGGGAGCGCGATCATGGTATCCCGGCCCCAGTCGGCAAAGAAGGGGTAGCCCGCAATGATGGACTTGCCGCCAGTGGACGCACGGTCAACAATGAACGCATCCGCCGCGCAGACCAGTTCGCAGGCGACCTCATCCCGCAGCCCGGAGGTACTGCGCAGCGCCTCCCGCCGCGCCGCCTGGGCAGAGATGATCTCCTCCGCCGTCAGCGCGCACGGCGCGTCGGACGCCACCACCCACACCACAGCGGTTTCCCCCGCCGCCACCTCCCGAAAGATGCAGCCGGTGCTGGCCACCAGCCCCTTTTCCGGGCGGCCGTCGGGAGCGTCATGACGATAGGCCTGCAGCTGATAGCGCACGGCCTCCGGGACAAACCCGTCGCTGCCCTGCAGGTACACCTCGCCCTCGCCGGTCAGGATGCGGCTGCCCGCCGCCTTCACCGGCCAGGGCTTTTCCGGCGCATGGCCCTTTTCAAAGCCCAGCACCCAAGGCCGCAGCGTCAATGTGCAATTTGCGCCGCTGCGGTTGACGATGGTGTAGCGCAGCGCCACGGCATTGATGCCCTGCGCCATGGCGACCTCCCGTTCCACCCGCACGCCCCGCCAGTCATACGTCCACACCGGCACGTCCTCCGCCACAAAGGAGGACAGGCGCTGCCAGCCCTCCTCGGCAGGGGTATCGTCGGCAAAGTCCTGCGTGGAGAGGCAGCAGGACTGCATTCCGCAGGTCAGCCGCTCCTCCATGCGGGCCAGGAGCGTCCGGCGCACATTGGGCGGCGTCACGGCGGATACCAGCAGACCCTGGTCTGCGCGGGTCATTGAAAAGGCCGTGGACAGCGACGCATAGCCCCCCAGCCCGTTGGTCAGCAGAAAACAGCCCTCCTGCGCCCGGGCCAGGTCCGGCAGGGTCTGACGGCTGAAAACATGTCGCATAGGAACACCTCCGCGTTGGTATGTCCCCATGATACCACAGGCGACATGCTTTTGTCACCCATGAAAAAAGCAGGCGGCACCCCCTCACGGGATACCTCCTGTCATTCACATGCTCCGTCCTCCGTCCGGGTGATGCCGGGATGGGCGGCCTCGGCCATGGCCAGGATGCGTCCGCGCACCTCATCGCAGACCTGTCCGCAGACCGTCACCGGATCGCCGTCCCCGTAGCGCACCACCTCGCCGAAGGTGATCCTCCGCCGCCATCTGTCCACATATACCGGCACAAAGGCCGCCTGCTTCCCCGTCGCCCGGCGGTAATATTCGCCGATGAGGACGAAGGAGCGATAAAACGCCGTCACCGAGCCGTTGGAATAGTGCGGAACAGCCGTCTCCGGGAACAGCACGATGTGGTCACCCCGGAGCATGCAGTCCACCGAGCGGCGGATGGACGCCCGCTGCAGCCCCACATCCTGCTTGTAGACCGGGATGGGCTCCAGGCAGCGGATGGCCCTCTCCCACACCGGCGTGAGCCACGTCAGCATCCACCTGATCACGCCCAGGGGCAGCAGGGGCATGGCCCGCCTGGCGTCCGGGGCCATTTTCTCAATATGCTTCGTCGGTTCCAGGATGATGCTGTTGGACCAGAACCGGAATTTCAGCGGCAGGGACACCACCATCGCCAGCGGGCCGAAGATTTCATAATGGTTGCTGACAAAAACCACCGGCTCCTCCAGCGTTGCCAGATGCTCCGGAATGCGGCAGCGGCAGCGGAAAAACGGGCTCAGCACCCAGGCCAGCGCCCGGTTCTGCCAGCCCTGAAAGCCATGCCGTTCCCTTCGTTTCCTGACAATCTGCAATGCACCGCGCCTCCGTTTCCATTGATATTCCATTCTCCGGCGCAATGATGAAGTCATTGTGAAACGAAGCTCAAGAATTCTTGATATTTCCTCCCGGGCCAGTCATTCACTGCCCGTAGGCAATTTTCCCTCCGGCAATGTGCCGCGCGTCGTTCATGATTTCGAACCGGGGCGTGACCAGCTCTCCCGGCCTGCAGGGCAGCTGCACAATGGTGACGCCGGTAAAGTCCGCCCCGCAGGCTGCGCACACAAAGGGAAACGGCAGGTTGAAGATGCGGCTGAGGAATGCCGAGGTTTCTCCCCCGTGGCCAAAGGCCGCCACCGTCACCTCCGTGCGCACCTCCTCCCGGACGCGGTAATACGCGCCCTCCCGGACATAGCCCAGCTCTGCCAGCCAGGCGTCAGCTGCCTCCGCCTTCTGCCGTACACACGTCAGCAGCCGCGGATTGGCCGCAAAGCCCGGCGCTTCCTCCCATCCGGCGTCCATCAGCGGTTCGCCCGACGCCACCCACGCATCCACCAGCTCCCACGGGCTGGGCAGGCTTCCCCAGCTGATTTCCCGCATGAAATCGCAGCCCTCCACCTCCAGCCCCAGCAGGTCAGCGGTGAAGCCCGCCGTCTCCAGCGCCCGTCCGTTGGTGGAGGAAAAGATGCGGCTGATCCCTTCGCCGCTGACGCGCTGCGCAGCCGCAGCAGCCTGCTTCCGGCCCAGCTCTGTCAGGCAGTCGCGGGTATAATCCGGGTGTCCGTGCCGGATGAAAACAATACGCATCGATAAGACCTCCCCCTTATTTGCTGTTTTTCCATTGTACACGATGCTTCCCCACCTGTCAAAGGGGACAGACCACCCGCAAGGGCGCAAAACCGCGAAAACACAGCGAAATATGTTGCCTCCCGGCGTAACATGTGTTATACTGTATTTTGGTATACAATGCCGATTCCGTTCTCCAAAGCGACACAAAGGAGGAAAACTCCATGCAATATGATTATCTCATCGTCGGCGCGGGCCTGTACGGCAGCGTCTTTGCCCGGGAAATGACCGACGCAGGCAGGAAGTGCCTGGTCATCGACAGCCGCAGCCACATCGGCGGCAACATCTACTGCCAGGACATCGAGGGCGTGTGCGTCCACCGCTATGGCGCGCACATCTTCCACACCGCGGACGAGGAGGTCTGGCAGTATGTGAACCGCTTCGTCACCTTCAACAACTATGTCAACAGCCCCGTGGCCGTCAACGGCGACCTGGTGCTGAACATGCCCTTCAACATGAACACCTTCAGCCGCCTGTGGGGCGTGAAGACCCCCGCAGAGGCCAGGGCAAAGATCGCCGAGCAGACGGCTCCCTACGCTGACATTGAGCCTGCCAACCTGGAGGAGCAGGCCCTGAAGCTGGTGGGCAAGGACATCTACGAGGCCCTTGTGCGCGACTACACCATGAAGCAGTGGGGCCGCCCCTGCACCGAGCTCCCCGCGTTCATCATCCGCCGCCTGCCCCTGCGCTTCACCTATGACAACAACTACTTCACCCACCCCCACCAGGGCATCCCGGTGGAGGGCTACAACACGCTGATCGACAGGCTTCTGGAGGGCAGCGACGTCCGTCTGGACACGGAGTACAAGGCCTTCATCGCCGAAAACCCCGGCATTGCAGCGAAAACTGTCTTCACCGGCGCCATCGACGCCTTCTTCGATTACCAGCTGGGCAAGCTGCAATACCGCACCGTCCGCTTTGAGGACGAGGTGATCGAAACCGACAACTGGCAGGGCGTGGCTGTGGTCAACTACACCGGCGCGCAGGAGCCCTTCACCCGCATCATCGAGCACAAGCACTTCACCTTCGGCGTCGGCCAGAACCCCGACAAGACCGTCATCAGCCGCGAGTACCCCTGCGAGTGGCAGGAGGGGATGGAGCCCTACTACCCCGTCAACGACGAGAAGAACTCTGCCCTTTACGCCGCCTACGCAGACCTGGCAAAGACCCGGCCCGACGTCATCTTCGGCGGCCGCCTGGGCGGCTACAGGTACTTCGACATGGACCAGACCGTCCGCGCCGCGCTGGACGCCGTCGCCCGCGAGAAGGCGTCCCTCAACTGAGCACACAGGAGGCATGAAACATGAAGCTTCTTTCCATCGCCGTCCCCTGCTACAACTCCGCCGCCTACATGCGGCACTGCATCGACACCCTGCTCACCGGCGGCGACGAGGTCGAGATCCTCATCGTCAACGACGGCTCCTTCAAGGATGACACCGCCGCCATCGCCGACGAATACCAAGCGAAGTACCCCGGCACCTGCGTGGCCGTCCACAAGGAGAACGGCGGCCACGGCGACGCCTGCATGTACGGCCTGCGCGCCGCCACCGGCCTGTACTTCAAGGTCGTGGACAGCGACGACTGGGTGGACGAGGCCGCCCTGCAGAAGATGCTGACCGCCATCCGCGAGAAGCAGGGGCAGGTGGATCTCTTCGTGGCCAACTACGTCTACGAAAAAGAGGGCGCCGCCCACAAGCACGTCGTGCGCTACGGCAACGCCCTGCCCGAGGGCAAAATCCTCACCTGGGACGAGGTGGGCCGCTTCCGCGTGGGCCAGTACATGCTGATGCACTCGCTGATCTACCGCCGCCAGCTGCTGCTGGATTCCGGCCTGGAGCTGCCGAAGAAGACCTTCTACGTGGACAACCTCTACGCCTACCATCCCCTGACGATGGTGAAGACCATCTGCTACCTGAACGTGGATCTGTACCGCTACTTCATCGGCCGCAGCGACCAGTCCGTCAACGAGACCGTCATGATCTCCCGCATTGAGCAGAACATCCGCGTCAACAAGCTGATGCTGGACGTCTACGCCCATGCAAAGATCGAAAGTAAGAAGCAGCGCAAGTACATGCTGGGCTTCCTGGAAATCGTCATCACCGTGTCCTCCATCCTGCTGGTGAAGGGCGGCAGCCCCGAGCAGCTGGCCCGCAAGGAGCAGCTCTGGCAGGAGATCAAAGCCGAGTACCCCGAGGTGTACAAGCAGCTGCGCTACCGCCCCCTGGGCATTGCCCTTCACCTGCCCGGCAAGCTGGGCCGCCGCGTCATGCTCTGGGGCTACACCATCAGCCAGCGCATTTTCGGCTTCAACTGAGCTTCCGCACCGATGAAAAATGGGTTCTTCACGGTTTCTTAGGGACTGCACATTTGTGTATGTTATCGCGTTTTCTCACAACTGACCGAACAGCATAAGCGGGAAGCCGCTTTCGCCCGCCGAAAGCGGCGCAAAGGCGCTTTTTCCTATTCGGAAAACTAAAAGAGTTTTCCCCCCGTCCTCCTCCTGCCCCTGAGATGTCGGAAAGGCGGCTGCATATCGGGGCGGCGACGTTGCGGAGGGTTGCTTGAATGAATAAGAACGAGGTCGCAACCCTCCGCAAAGACGCCGCATCTTCCCCTTCATGGCTTCGATGCAGCCGC
>JAFXDB010000031.1 GCA_017516305.1 Clostridia bacterium
CAGTGGCGCATGATGCGTCGGCGAGCGAGTCAACCGAAACGAGCGAGCTTGCTCGCGACGATTGAGGTTGCGGAACGAGAAGCCCCCTGCCGGGATCCAAGGGCAGAGCCCTTGGCCGGGAGTTCGGAGGGCGGAGCCCTCTGGCGAAAGGAGTTTTATCCATGAAGAAGATCGTTCTCACCGGCGGCGGAACGCTGGGTCACGTGACCCCGCATCTGGCGCTGATCCCGCATCTGAAGGAAGCGGGCTACGAGATTCATTATGTGGGCACCGAGAAGGGCATGGAGGCGGAGAAGATCAAATCCGTGCCCGGCGTGACCTATCATGCGGTCAAGAGCGGCAAGCTGCGCCGGTATTTCTCCTGGCAGAACTTCACCGACCCCTTCAAGGTGCTGGCAGGTGCGGTGCAGTCCGCGGCGCTGATGGGCAAAATCAAGCCCGACGTGGTGTTTTCCAAGGGCGGCTTTGTGGCGGTGCCGGTGGTGTTCGGCGCGTGGCTGAATCGCATTCCCGTGGTGTGCCATGAATCCGACCTGACCCCCGGTCTGGCGAACAAGCTGTGCAAGCCCTTTGCCCGGAAGATCGCTACCACCTTCCCCGAGTGCGCCGCATCTCTGGGCGCCAAGGCGGAAATGACCGGCACACCCCTGCGTCCGGAGCTGTTCTCCGGCAGCCGCGCCAAGGGTTTGTCCCTGTTCGGCTTCGACGGCGCGAAGCCCATCCTGATGATGATGGGCGGCTCCTCCGGCGCGCAGTCGGTGAACAAGGCGCTGCGCGAGGCGCTGCCGCTGCTGACGGACAAATTTGACGTGGCACATATCTGCGGCAAGGGCAACCTGGACGAATCCCTGAACGCCACCCCTGGCTACACGCAGGTGGAGTTCCTGGACGCGGATCTGCCCGACGCACTGGCGGCCTGCGATCTGGTGCTGTCCCGCGCCGGCGCCAACGCCCTGTGCGAGTTCCAGGCGCTGGCCAAGCCCCTGCTGCTGGTGCCCTATCCCAAGGGAGCCAGCCGCGGCGACCAGATCCTCAACGCCCAGAGCTACGAAAAGCGCGGGCTGTGCCGTGTGCTCCTGCAGGAAAACATGACCGCCGAGACCCTCGCTGCGGCGCTGGAGAAAACCTGGGCCGACCGCGACGCCCTGACCGCCGCCGTCAAGGCCGCGCCGCCCGCCGACGGCACCATGCGCGTGCTGGAGCTGATCGAGGAAGTGCAGAAGTAAATCCGAAACAAACAAAGACGCCGGTCTTTTCCACAGAAAATGTGTCCTTTGTGGAAAAGACCGGCTTTTCTGCGCCGATCAGCGCGAACAGGCGGCTGATTGGCGGCGTGTAATATGAAGAAACAGTTGGGGAAGTTTGTATTTCGATTGACAATCGGTGCGATACGTTTTATAATGGTTTCGTATGAGGAAATCCCGCGTTTTTCGCATGCGCAAAATGAGCTGGCAGCCGCCGGCTGTCAGCGCTCGCGGCGGCGCGGTTGTTCCGGGACCGGAGCAATCCCGCACCGGTCGAGAAAAAGTCAAGGAGGTAATACCTATGGCTATCAAAATGACCGTAGACGGCAATACTGCTGTCAGCCATATCGCGTACGCGTTCAGCGATGTGGCAGCCATCTACCCCATCACGCCTTCCTCCCCCATGGCGGAAGTGGCCGATGAGTGGTCTGCGCAGAAGCGCGAGAACCTGTTCGGTCAGACCGTGAAGATCGCTGAGATGCAGTCCGAAGCGGGCGCTGCCGGTGCTGTGCACGGCTCCCTCGCCGCCGGCGCGCTGACCACCACCTTCACCGCGTCCCAGGGCCTGCTGCTGATGATCCCCAACATGTACAAGATCGCCGGCGAGCTGACCCCCTCCGTGTTCCATGTGTCTGCCCGTGCGCTGGCCTACCATGCGCTGTCCATCTTCGGTGACCACTCCGACGTGATGGCCTGCCGTCAGACCGGCTTTGCCATGCTGGCGTCCAACTCCGTGCAGGAAGCCTGCGACATGGCGCTGGTTGCCCACCTGGCGACCCTGAAGAGCTCCGTGCCCTTCCTCCACTTCTTCGACGGCTTCCGTACCTCTCACGAGATCCAGAAGATCGACGCCCCCACCTATGACGAGCTTGCCACCGTCATGCCCTGGGACAAGGTCGAAGAGTTCCGTGCCCGTGGTCTGAACCCCGAGCATCCCCATCAGGCTGGCACCGCCCAGAACCCCGATATCTACTTCCAGGGCCGTGAAGCCGGCAACAAGTTCTACCTGGCCGTGCCCGCCATCGTCGAAGAGACCATGGCTCAGGTCAAGGAACTGACCGGCCGCGAGTACCACCTGTTCGATTATGTGGGCGCTCCCGATGCCGACAAGGTCATCATGGCCATGGGCTCCGGCTGCGACGTGGCTCACGAAGCTGTGAACAAGATGGTCGCCATGGGCGAAAAGGTCGGCCTGATCAAGTGCCACCTGTACCGTCCCTTCTCCATCAAGCACTTCATCGCCGCTATCCCTGCCACCTGCAAGAAGATCGCCGTGCTGGACCGCACCAAGGAATCCGGCTCTCTGGGCGAGCCTCTGTATCTGGACGTGTGCGCTGCGCTGGCTGAAGCCGGCCGCAAGGACATCGAGGTCGTGGGCGGCCGTTACGGCCTGGGCTCCAAGGAGTTCACCCCCACCCATGTCAAGGCTGTGTTCGCCAACCTGGACGGCGAGATGAAGAACCACTTCACCGTGGGCATCATCGACGACGTGACTGGCACCTCCCTGCCCGTGGGCGAGCTGTTCAACGCCGCGCCCGAAGGCAGCATCTGCTGCAAGTTCTATGGTCTGGGCTCTGACGGCACCGTCGGCGCCAACAAGAACTCCATCAAGATCATCGGCGACCACACCGACATGTATGCTCAGGCCTACTTCTCCTACGACTCCAAGAAGTCCGGCGGCCTGACCGTGTCCCACCTGCGCTTCGGCAAGACCCCCATCCAGTCCCCCTATCTGATCGATGCGGCTGACTTCATCGCCTGCCACAACCCCGCGTACGTCACCGCGTACGACATGGTGTCCTCCCTGAAGGACGGCGGCGTGTTCCTGCTCAACTGCCAGTGGGGCGCCGACGAGCTGGGCGAGCATCTGCCCGCTGCCATGAAGCAGCTGCTGGCCAAGAAGAACGCCAAGCTGTACATCATCAACGCCATCGAGCTGGCTGCCAAGGTCGGCATGGGCAACCGCATCAACACCATCATGCAGGCTGCCTTCTTCAAGCTGGCGGACGTGATCCCCTACGAGCAGGCCGACGAGTACATGAAGGCCTATGCCAAGAAGACCTACGGCAAGAAGGGCGACGCCATCGTTCAGAAGAACTGGGACGCCATCGATATCGCCATCTCCGGCCTGGTGAAGGTTGAAGTGCCCGCTGACTGGGCGACTGCCACCACCGGCGCTGTGGCAGCCAAGGTTGAAGGCACCACCAAGTACTTCGACGAGTTCGTCAAGCCCGTGCTCTCTCAGGAAGGCGACAAGCTGCCCGTGTCCGCTCTGG
>JAFXDB010000032.1 GCA_017516305.1 Clostridia bacterium
ACGCTGCCCAGCATGAAGCCCATCACCATACGGCTGGAGGTGGAAACCGAATATCCGATACTGGGTTCAAGGGCGATGGAGAAGTCGCTGGGCTCCTCGCCGCGCATGGTGTTGATGATAAATGTCTTGGCCGACTTGGCGTAGGCATTGGCGATATCTGCGGCCATCTTCGCATCCGGGTAGCGGACGGTGATGTACAGGATGCGGGTATCCTGCGGATTGGTGACCGTCAGCATGGACTGCATCTGCGCATAGGAATAGGGCAGATCCAGCTCCTCGATGACCATCTCATGGACCTCCCAGGTTTTGAAGACCTCCTGGTAGTCCAGCGTCAGCACCGTGCCCAGCTGCAGGTTGGATATGTTGATGCTGCCGGAGCTGGTGTCCACAATGAACAGCTTGGCCGTGGCGGTATAGGTGGTTCCGCTGCGGCCCGCCATCCAGCCCATGAGCAGCGCGCCCACTAGCGCACAGATGACCACCAGCCAGAACTTCTCCAGGATGGCGAAGAACAGGCCGATCAGGTCAATGGTCTTCACCTCCGGCTGGCTGGGCCGCTGCTGGTTCTCCGGGGCGGGCAGATTCCCCGTGGCCTGCAGGGTCTGCAGCACCGCACTTGTCACCGTTGCGACCAGCTGCGGATCCGTCTGCACACCCTCTGGCTGCTTCTGGAGTTCATCCATCTTCATGTATCTCCACTCGTCAAAAATATGTTACTGTACGTCCAGCTCCTGGCTGATGACCACCAGCATGACGGGCCGTTCCTCCATATCGGGGAGGAAGAGCTGCTTCAGGCCGATCTCCACGGAGTCGGACTTATCCTGTCCTTCCTGGGGCTTCAGCGCCTCCGCGCGCAGGACATACCATTCCACAAAGGGAGCCCGGGGATCATCCTGGTTGACAAAGCCTGCCAGCACGACCATCGCCTTGAGGGGATCATACGCCGTACCGAAGACGATCTCCACATTCACGTCGCCGTAGGTATCCTTGTATTCCTCCGCCATCAGAGCGATCACATCGTAGGCCACCAGGGTCGCGGGCGCCACATCCGCAGGAAGCATCAGCAGCGCCTCGGCCTTTCGGTCCTCGGGGAAATAATCCAGGATCGGCTTACCGTCCGCCACATGGGCGCCGATGCGCTGTACCTCCGCCTGCATGGGATCGTTCAGATCCACCAGCCATACGCGGAAGTTGTCCTCGATCTTCTCGCCCCACTCGGAGTACCAGTAGCGCATCCGTTTCACATCGCCGGCGTCCTTGGAAAACACCGGAGGCGTCTGCTCGTAATACTCCTCATACCCCCAGAGCTTGCCGCCGCGGGGGCCGATGCGGTCGGTCAGCACATGGAAGCTGATGGGCTGCAGGCACAACACCTGCCAGTCCGCCGCCGGGATCTCCCACTTGATCTCGCCCAGGGTCTCCACGCGGCCGCGGTAGGGGTACCACACATAAGCGCCGTCCTCCTGGGGGATACCCAGCACCACGACGATCAGCTGACCCGGGGTATATTCCACATTCAGCCGCATCGTGACCGTCACGGTATCCTCCGGCGCGCCGCTCAGCTGCAGGCGCATCGCCTCGGTCATATGCAGGGCGTCGATATCTCCGCCGATCAGCGCAGCGATCTTTTCCTGGGTGGGCACGTCATAATAGCGGGCGGGACGGTTGCCCTCCTCCCACACAAACTTGTACACGCTGTCCAGCAGCGCAATGGAGCGCTCATCCGGCTGGAGCGTCTCTGCCCGGCAGTCTGCCGTGGCAAAGAGCTCCGCCACACTGTCCTGCGTCATGGCAGTGGGCACATCGGTATACGCATCATCCCGGAGCGTCTCTGCCGCAGCAATGCTCATCAGCAGCACCGCCGCGAGCAGCAAGGCCAGCATTCTTTTCATCGAGCTCCTCCCCTTCACTTGAACCAGATATCGGCGACCAGGCGCATCAATGCGTCCTCGTCCGCCCAGAATTCGGCAAATCCATATTCATCAATGGCGTGTGTGCCCTGGAGAACCACCAGGGGACGCCAGGTATAATCGTCATAAGCGTTCACGTCATGCAGGAGCGTGTTGTCCCCCGCATCGGTTGCCATGTGGCCCTTCAGCACACCCAGCACTTCATTGAGCTTGGGCTGATTGCCCTTGACCGTCATGCGGAACTGGGTCAGCAGCCCGGACAGGTACTGCTGCTGCCGCCCCATACGGGAGGCATTGGTACCGTCCGCCACCGTCATACGGCCGCGGACGAAGAACTCGGCCTGCTGGCCCATCAGGCGGATGGTAGCGCCCTTGGTCATGGCGGGATCATAGACGGTGAAGTCATCCTGCAGCGTGACCTCCACGCCGCCCAGTGCATCGTTCACCAGGGGGATGGCGCTCATGTCCAGCACCACGTAATGATGGATGTCAATGCCGCAGAGCAGCTTTTCCACCGTTTCCACCGTGTTGACGCTGCCGGGGATGTTGACGCCCGAGTAGGCCTGCGCCAGACACAGCTGCATCACGCGGGTGCCCGCCGGATGGCCAAACACGCCGTAGGTCTGCATCTCCACCATGGTGTCGCGATCAAGCATCACGGGGGTGACGCTGCGGTTGATGCGGTCAATGGACAGCACCACCAGGAAGTCCGCCTGGCCGCCATTTTGATGGCCGGTGACCTGGGTAACGTCGGTCTTGTCCACGCCGATGATGAGGTAGTTGGTGATCTCGTTCTCCCGGTAGTGAAGAACCTTGCCGTCCAGGGTCATGGTAATGTCGGATTCAAACCGCCCCTCCAGGGAACCGAAGATCGGCTCCGGCTCGGGTTCTTCCCCCATGCCGAAGAGGATCAGCAGCACGAGAAGCGCCACCGCCCAGAGAAGAATGCTCCCGGCGATCACCAGCACTTTCTTAGGCGCCATCGCGCCAAATCTTCGCTCCACGTTCCATCCTCCGTCGGCGGGAATTCCCTCAAATTGCGAAACTCGCCCATGATTACATGGTAATTATAGTCTATTGTCTGCCAAAAATCAATATCTTTCATATTTATATGGACTCTATTTTTTGTTATGAAACAGTCCACTTTAACGCCGCATCTGTAAGGATTTTCCGCATTTTCTGCCCCCTGATGTCCGCGAGTCTTCATCTCACGGTTCTCAGAACCCCTTTTCCCGGTATTTTTGCTGCCGGAATTCCGGTATGCAAAAACGCCCCTCCACAACAGGGAGGGACGCTGTATTTCACCATGCTGCAGCCGGCTTCGGGCGCGGGATCAATGCTCCTTGCCGGGCTG
>JAFXDB010000004.1 GCA_017516305.1 Clostridia bacterium
CCTGACCGCCCGGGGCTGGCAGGTCATCACCCCCGCCCAGGGCCGCGCCCTGCGCGCAGCGGGCACCCCCGCCCCCGGCGCCGAGCCCGCCGCCCTGCAGCCCAAGCTGACCGCCGTGCTGGCCCGCCTGGACCGCCACTACACCGACCACATCATCGGCCGCAGCATCCAGCATGACCACAAGGCCCTGGCCCAGGATGTCTCCGCCCTGAGCGCCCACCTGGGCTACCCCACCCCCGGCGCGATGCTGACCGCCTACGGCTACCGCTACGACGTGCGCACCAGCGGCCGTCCGCCCATGGACGCCTCCGGCATCGTAGATGCCCTGCGCACCGCCTACGACGGCAAGGACAAGCCCCGCACCATCGCCCGGATCGCCGCCGACCACCCCGAATACGCCGCCGTCCTTAAAACCCTGCAGAATCAGGCCCCCAAGCGCTTCGGCATGAGCCTGAAGCAGTACTTTGTGCAGCAGGGGATCATGTAAACCGCATTTCCCATACAAAACGGAACCCCCGGCCATCGGTCAGGGGTTCCGTTTTGTGTGGAGAAATTCGCCGCTTATTCCACCGCCATCACCAGGCCCGCATGCAGCGCCGCCCACGCCTCCGCCGTGAGGGCAGGCATCACATCCCGCGCGATATCCCCGATACCGGCGTCAGCAAAGGTCGCCAGGGCAGCCTCGTCCCCGGACAGAGCGCCGGTGATGAGCCAGTCCAGCGTGGACAGGTTCAGCGCCAGCTCGGCCTTTTCTTCGGCAGTCAGCGCCGTGAGCGCCAGCGGCACATCATCAGCGGACGAGCCGGTCAGCTGCAGCAGGGCGCAGGCGGCCTGGGCGGCCTTCAGCGTGGCCCCGGCAGAACCGGCAAAGCCCGTGCAGCCCCGCAGGACGTCCGCCAGGCGCAGCGGGGCCGACACAGCCTCTGCCGCCGTCCGCACGTCCGCCGCTTCGGCTCCCGGGCCCAGCAGGGCGAGGCTGCAGCTGCGCGCCCCGTCGTACCACAGGCACACGCTCACGCCCTCTGCCCTCCACACATAGCCTGCGTTGACCGCCACGGTGCAGTCCATCCGGATATCCCAGACATAGTACAGGCCGGTGTTGTCCGTCAGCTCTTCCGCCGGAGCCGCACGGAATACGCATATCCAGTCCTGCCAGGTGAACTGCACCTCGCTCAGGCCCATTTCCGGCAGCAGGCGGTACACCGGGTCCCCCGTCCCCTCCGGAAGGCGCACGACCACCCCCGTCTGCGCCGCCAGCTCCTCCTGCGTCAGGTTCCTCCAGGGGTTGGCGATGGCCTGGGCTGCAGCAGTAAGCAGCAGGCAGATGATGCAGGCACACATCATCAGCTTCTTCATTGCTCTCATCATGTCTCTCCTTCCGCCTTGACCCCCTGAGCATGCAGCGCCGTCATCCGTTTCATATCCGTTTCGCTCCCGTCTGCATTTTCACCAATAAAGACGCATCGCCGCGCCATTTTGTTCCGCATTTTCCTAAAAAAACCGTCACCGGCCACACACAGAAGACCGGCGACGGGGTTCATTCATTCGGTTTACTCGGTGCGCAGGGCCACCACGGGATCCTTGCGGGCAGCGCTGCGGGAGGGGATCACGCCCGCACCAAGGGTCAGCACCACGCTGACGGCGACCAGCACCGCGCCCACCTGCCAGGGGAGGTAAGCGGAGAGGTTCGGGATGCCCGTCAGGTGATGGATGATCGCGTTGATGGGGATGCACAGCAGCACCGTCACCATCACGCCCAGGAGACCCGCCGCAAAGCCGATGATGACCGTCTCGGCGGTGAACATGCTGGACACGTTCCGCTTGGAGGCGCCGATGGCGCGCAGGATACCGATCTCCTTGGTGCGCTCCTGAACGGAGATGAGGGTGATGACGCCGATCATGATGGAAGACACGATCAGGGAGATGGCCACGAAGGCGATCAGCACATAGGTGATGGCGTTGATGATGCTGGTCACGGAGGACATCATCAGGCCCACATAATCGGTGTACTGGATCTGCTGCAGCTCGTCGCGGCCGGCGTTGTAATCGGCGATGGCCACCTCGATGGCGTCCTTGTCCTCGAAGGAGGAGGCGTAGATGTTGATGCTGGCGGGGCTGTCCAGATCGACGCAGCCCAGGGTGATCAGGTTCTCCTCATAGGTGGATTCGGAGAACTGCAGCACGATCCCGTGGAAGGCAGCCATCTGCTGCACGGTGAAGGGCGCGCCGGGGACATTGGCCTCCAGGGCCGCCACCTTGTCCGCCGCGGTCATGGCAGCGGTCCGGGCAGCCGCCTGGGCACGGATCTGCTCGGCCATGGCGGGGGCCATCTGTGCGCGCAGCTCGTCATCGCTCAGGCGGGCCAGCATGGGCGCGGCCATTTCGGCAGGAACGCCCATCTGCGCGGCCATCGCCGGGAGGATCATTGCCTCCAGCTCCTCGCGGGTCATGGCAGCCAGGGTCTGCTGCACAAGGGCGTCCACCTGCTCATCGGTGAGATTTCCGGCCTGGGCGTCGTAGATGGCGGCCTTGGCGGCGATCTGCTCCGGCGTGGCGGCGGGAATGGAGATCGTCAGCGCCATCGCCAGGGACTGGGCGTCCATCGCACTCATCTGCTCGGCGACCTGCGCGGCGTACTGGGTCGCCACCTGCTCGGCCATCATCTGGGCAAAGAGCTCGCGCAGCTGGTCATCCGTCATGCCCGCCACATAATCCATCACCATGTCCGTATCCACGCTCATCTGGGTGGACAGCGCCTGGAGCATCAGGCCCTCCATGTCTCCACGGGTCATGGCGGACAGCTGCTGCTGCACGATCTGGTCGATCTGCTCCTGGGTCGGGACGGACATGATGGCCACATAGGCCGCGGCCTTCTCCTCGGCGGTCAGGCCGTCCACATAGGCGATGAACTCCGCCGCCTTTTCCTCGTCGCTCATGTCGCCGGTGGTCTCTCGGAAGGGCAGGCCGGTGAAGATATCCGTGGCCGGATCGGCCATCTGGGCCATCACCGCGGGGGACGTCTCCGCCGCATGGATGATGTGCTCGGTCAGCGCGGCGGTGTAGCAGATGGTGCCGCTGAGCATGCCGGACACCGCGTCCTCGTTGGGCCGGATGATGCCCACGATCTCCAGCTCCAGGCCGTTGTCGTACAGGTAGCGCAGGCCGGCCTGGGTGTCGCGCAGGTCGGTATAGACACCGCTCGCCTCGTCATAGGCGTAGCAGCTGGCGGGCAGCACCACGCGGAAGGTCAGGCCGCAGATTTCCTGGTAGGTCCAGCGCTCGTCGGAGACCTCCACGCCGCTCTGATTGAAGGCAGCATTGGCCAGGGCCTCGATCTCGCTCTTGGACTTCAGGCCCATGGCGTAGAGCGTCATGTCCGCGATCTCGTTGTTCTCATCCACCACCACGACCACCTCGTTGTAGTCGTTGGGCCAGGAGCCGTGGATCAGGTCGTACTGCTTCATCAGCAGGGGGTTGATCATCTCCCCGTCCTTGCCGGTGAGCATCTCCTGCCACAGCACCACAGAGGCGCCCATGCTGCTTCCGGGCATCATGGAGGACATGCTGGCCGGATCCATGCCATAAGTGGAGGAGATGTCCATCATGGCGCTCAGATCCATGCCCATGAATTCCATCATCAGCTCCTGGGTCAGGATCTGGGAATCCGCCTGCAGGATGTCGCCGTCCACGCTCTGCGTATACACCGTCAGCGGCACGGAGTAGGTGTACTGTACGCCGTTGATGGCGCCGTACAGCTGGCTCTGCGGATCGGCAATCGCTGCATCCAGGTGCGCCTTGAAGGGGCGCAGGTCATTGGTGGTCTCCTCCATGGCGCCCAGGGCGTTGACCAGGTCGTAGACCATCGTCTTTTCGTAGACGGCGTCGTTCTCATGGGGCTCGCCGCTCATGGCGTTGCCGATAAAGGTGGCCAGCAGGGACCCCATGTTCATTTCCGTCGCCTGGATGGTCAGCGGGTAGGAGGACAGCGTATCCTCCTGCAGGGTGTTGATGTAGGTGGTCATGCCCTGAGACACGGCGTAGATCAGCGCGATACCGATGATGCCGATGGAGCCGGCAAAGGCGGTCAGCAGCGTGCGGCCCTCCTTGGAGATCAGGTTCTTCAGGCTCAGGCCGAAGGCCGTCCACAGGGACATGGAGGGCATGCGCTCCTTGCGGCGCACGGCCTGCTTCTCCCGGTCTGCGGCACGGTTCTGCTCCAGCTCCTCCTCGCCCAGGGGCGCACTGTCGCCGGTGATCCCGCCGTCCAGCATGCGGATGGTACGGGTGGCATAGCGGTCCGCCAGATCGGGGTTGTGGGTGACCATGATGACCAGGCGGTCGCGGGCGACCTCCTTGAGGATCTCCATCACCTGCACGCTGGTCTCGGTGTCCAGGGCGCCGGTGGGCTCGTCCGCCAGGATGATGTCCGGGTTGTTGACCAGCGCACGGGCGATGGCCACGCGCTGCATCTGGCCGCCGGACATCTGCGCGGGCTTCTTGCGCAGCTGATCGCCCAGGCCCACAGCCTTGAGGGCCTCGACGGCGCGGCGGCGGCGCTCGGCCTTCTTCACGCCCGAAAGCGTCAGCGCCAGCTCCACGTTCTGCAGCACGCTCTGGTGCGGGATCAGGTTGTAGCTCTGGAACACGAAGCCGATGGAGTGGTTGCGGTAGGCATCCCAGTCCCGATCCTTGTAATCGCGGGTAGAGCGGCCGTTGATGACCAGGTCGCCGCTGGTGTACTTGTCCAGGCCGCCGATGATGTTGAGCATGGTGGTCTTGCCGCAGCCGGAGGGGCCAAGGATGGCCACGAACTCCGACGGGCGGAACTGCAGGCTCACGCCCCGCAGCGCCTGCACCTTGCTGTCCCCGGCAGGGTACTCCTTATGGATATTTTTCAGTTCAAGCATAGGCATTTCCTTTCTGTACCATCAGGAAGACGTGTTCAACGCGCAGGCCCGCCCTGTCGGCAGAGCGCCAGTCCCCCACAATCATCACTATCCCACATCCATATGAAATCAGGATGAAGCAGGAGCCGTATGCCAGGGCAGAGGCGCATCCTCCACCTGCATTTTATACCACCCGCGCGGCCCATGCAAGGTCTTTTCCAGAATAACAGGCGATATTCCATTCTTCATCGCTCCGGCGCCGAAAAACAAAACGAAAACAGCCCCGCCCTTGCAAACTCCGCCGAAACGGCCTATAATAAATACGAATTCATCATAAGGAGATGTTGATTGATGGCAAAGCAGATCGACTGGGCCAACCTTGGCTTTGGCTATATCCAGACCGAATACCGTTATGTGTGCCGCTACAAGGACGGCCAGTGGGACGAGGGCGGCCTTGAGACCGAGGCGAACATCACCCTGAACGAGTGCGCCTGCGTGTTCCAGTACTGCCAGGCCTGCTTTGAGGGCCTGAAGGCCTACTACACCAAGGACGGCCGCATCGTGACCTTCCGCCCCGACCTCAACGCCCAGCGCATGGCCGACACCTGCAAGCGCCTGGAGATGCCCGCCTTCCCGGTGGAGAAGTTCATCGAGGCCGTGAAGATGGTCGTGGACGCCAACGCGGATTATGTGCCCCCCTATGGCACCGGCGCGAGCCTGTACCTGCGTCCCTTCATGATCGGCACCAACCCGGTCATTGGCGTGAAGCCGGCAACGGAGTTCGAGTTCCGCATCTTTGTCACCCCCGTGGGCCCCTACTTCAAGGGCGGCGTGAAGCCCATCACCCTCACCGTCTCCGACTTTGATCGCGCTGCCCCCCACGGCACCGGCAGCATCAAGGCGGGCCTGAACTACGCCATGTCCCTGCACCCGGTAATGGAAGCCCACCGCGCGGGCTACGCGGAAAACATGTACCTGGACGCGGCCACCCGCACCAAGGTCGAGGAGACCGGCGGCGCCAACTTCATCTTCATCACCAAGGACGGCAAGCTCGTCACCCCCAAGTCCGACTCCATCCTGCCCTCCATCACCCGCCGCAGCATCATGGTGGTGGCGGAAAAGTACCTGGGCATGGAAGTGGAGCACCGCGAAGTGCCCTTCGCCGAGGTGGAAACCTTCGCTGAATGCGGTCTGTGCGGCACCGCCGCCGTCATCAGCCCCGTCGGCTCCATCAACGACCATGGCCGCGAGATCGTCTTCCCCTCCGGCAAGGAAGAGATGGGTCCCGTGCTGACCAAGCTCTACAAAACCCTGCGGGGCATCCAGATGGGCGAGATCGAAGCCCCCGAAGGCTGGGTCGTCACCGTCAAGTAATCCTCGCATGAAAAATCCTCCCGTCACAGCCGTTGCTGCAGCGGGAGGATTTTTGTGTCTTCCGTTCATCAGGTCAGCGGAATAGGAATGATTCGGCAGCCCAGGCGCTCTGCCTGCTTCCGGTCATGGGTCACCAGGATCAGCAGCCGGTCGCCCACGCTGTGGGCAATCAGATTCAGCATGGCTTCGGCCGTGGCTTCGTCCAGCTCGCGGACGGGCTCGTCCAGCACCAGCACATCAGCGGGATACGCCAGCGCCCGCGCCAGGGAAACCCTGCGCCGCATGCCGCCGGAGAGTTCTGACGGGTACAGATGCGCCGCATCCGGCAGATGCACCCTCGACAGCCATTCCTGAGCGTCCACGCCGGGCGCGGCCAGGCGGAGGTTCTCCGCAGCCGTGTACCAGGGCAGCAGCCGGTCCTCCTGGAAGTGGCAGGCAAAGCGCGTTCCTTCCGGCGTCATCACCCGCCCGGCATCGGGCTTGTCCAGGCCGCAGATCAGCCGCAGGAGCGTGGTCTTGCCGCAGCCCGAGGGCCCGAAGAAGCACACCGCACCCCTTTCCGGCAGCGTCAGGCTGACGTCCTGCAGCACCTGGCGGCCGTCAAAGGAGCGGCTCACCTTGTCAAGTATGATGGACACGGCGCAGCCCCCTTTCAAACGCGGCCTTCAGCAGGCGCTCCATGACCAAGCTGAGGAGGATGACCACCAGCGTCCAGGCCAGCAGGGCGTCGGTTTCCAGGTAGATTTTGGCGTTGTACAGCTGGGTGCCGATGGCATTCTTCGGCACGCCGATGACCTCCGCCGCAATCGTCGCCTTGAAGCACAAGCCCACGCAGGCCTCGCAGGCTGCCACAAAGGTGGGCAGCACGGTGGGGATGATGACCCGACGCCAGGTTTTCACAGCGCTCCAGCCAAACATCCGCGCCATCTCCAGCAGCTGCGGATCCGTGGAACGGATGCCCTCCCGCACGTTGGCAAACACCACCGGCGTCACCATCAGCACGCCCGCCAGCACCGGTACATTGGCCGAAGACAGCCACACCAGCGCCAGAATGATGAAGCTGGCCACGGGCGTCGCCCGGATCACCAGCAGCGCCGGGCTGATGACCTCATCCAGCAGTCGGGAAAGGTGGCACCCCACCGCCAGCACGCAGGCGATCACAACGCCCAGCCCATATGCCGCCGCGGTGCGCCACAGGGACATGCCCACGCTCTGCCAGAAGGCCGCTTCCCCCACAAAGGAGAAGCGGCGCAGCACCTGCGCAGGCGAGGCCAGGAGCAGATCCTGGCCCACCGCGCGGTAGCAGACTGCCCATACCAGCAGCCAGAACACGATCGGGAACGCCTTGCGCAGCGCCCCTTGGATTTTCCTTTGCATAAGCCCCTTACTCAGCGATGAAGTAGAAGTCCTCGCCCGGCAGCGTGCCGCCCACGGACTTGGGATTGGCGTTGTACAGCACGGTGAAGAAGGGCGCGATCTGCGTCTTCATCTCCTCGCCCTGGATGAACACGATGTGGCAGTTGGGGATAGCCTTGCGGGCGACAGCAGCCTTGGGAATGATGCCCTGAGCCTCCACCATCACGCTGGCAGCCTCGGGGTCCGCGTTGACAAATTCCACGCTGGCGGCATAAGCGGCCATGAAATCCGCCAGCTTCTGGGGATTCTGCTCCGCCCACTCCTTGCGGACGATGACGCAGCCCATGCTCAGCACAGCATTCTCGCCCCTGGCGGCAGCCGCTTCGTTGAACAGCGCCGTCACGTCCAGCGCCAGGCCGAAGTTCGCATTCTGGTTCAGCACGCTGGTCACGTGGGGTTCGGGCAGCAGCGCCACGTCCACCTTGCCGGCAGCAGCCAGGGTCGCCAGCTCGGCATGCTCAGCGTAATAGACCACGTTCACCTGGTCCTTCAGGCCATTGGCCTCCAGGATGTAATTGATGACATATTCCGGCGTAGAACCCTGGCCGGTAGCGTGCAGGGTACGGCCCGCCAGGTCGGCAACGTTCTGCAGGCTTTCGTCGCTGGAGAGGATGTGCAGCACGCCCAGGGTGTTCAGCGCCGCCAGCTGAACCTTGCCAGCCGTCTTATTGTAGAGGGTTGCTGCCAGGTTGGTGGGCACGGCTGCAATATCCGCATTGCCGCTGGCCACCGCCGCCACCACTTCGTCCGGCGCCCCCGCCAGGGTGAAGGCATACGTGCCGTCGTTATCGTTCATCACCTTCACCAGGCCAATGCCCGTGGGGCCCTTGAGGAAGCCCACCTGTAACGTCTCGCGGACAGGGTCGGGATCGGGCTCCGGCTTAGGATCGGGCTCCGGCTTAGGATC
>JAFXDB010000005.1 GCA_017516305.1 Clostridia bacterium
GCCGTTGTCGGCTTCGACAACCGCGAGATCGCCAGCTACCTTCAGCCGCCGCTGACCACCGTACAGCTGCCAACGACCGAGATCGGCACCAGCGCCGCGCTGCACATCATGGAGAAGATCAATAACCCATCCACGCCGCCGGTGAGAGATATTATTCATTGTTTCATTGTTGAGAGACAGTCGGTGTGACCGGACTTGTTTCTTTTGAAAAGCAGTATCAATCATGCACCAACACAAAAGGCAGATAGCAAGCTTTTGGTTCACTTGCTGTCCGCCTCTCTCCATCCTGTCAGGCAGAACCTATCCAGTTGCCCTTTCAGATGTGTGTCTTATTCTGAACGCTACTGATCATCTGCCCAGCAGGCTGCATTCTTTAGCCAGTTATTCTTCCATGACCTCAACCATCAGCCTTGCTCCCAGCTTGAAGCTGTTCTGAAACAACATCAGTTCCGACAGCGTCTGATATTCCAGCACACTCTCCAGATACCGGGTGAACAACTCCTTCTGTGCATCCGTCATGGTGGCGCGGAGATCTGTTTCGTTGCGGTCAACCAGTCGGCGCAGTTCCCGATACTCTGGCTCAGCGAACTGCCATACTCCGTCGGCTCAATATTGCCATACCACAGCTCTTCAAGAATTCTCATATCGCATCCTCCCCATAAATCATTTCGTGGAGGATGATTTCCTCTGCCCGGCTGCGGATACAATGCTGGCAAAGGCAACACCGGTACATATGATCTTTGATAAGACTTCTGACTTCCTGGCAGTCGCAGACGTAAGATCACGTATTTGCGTTTGGATGGGCTCCGGGAGGCGCTCCGGCTCATTCCCGGCAGAACTCCTACTCTACCTCCAGCCGCCCTCAGACGCGCCTTTTGAGGCCTTTATGAGCAAGCCATCCCTCTTCTGCCATTTTCACCCGCGAAACGCAAAAGAGCCGCCGTACTGCCTGTGCAGAGGGCGGCTCCTTCATTTGCGAACAATGCGTGAGAAAGCTTGTCCCAACATTCGTATTTCGGCCGTTTTTCAGGCCTGTTTTGGGGGCTTGTTGTTCCTGTGTGATTGCAGCATCTGCTGCCAGATCCTCGTGCAGGTCGGTGATGGCGTCGCCCTTGGACTGCATGAACGCCGCCGTGTAGGGCACGCCGGAGGCCGCCGTGGGATAGATGCCCGCGCCGTGATCCACAAAGTAGGCGTCAAAGCCCCCCTTGCGGATATCCTCGCAGGAAAGCCCGCGGGTCAGCTGGTGGATCATCGCGCCCACGATCTCAAGGTGGCCCAGCTCCTCCACGCCAATGTCGGTCAGGAGGCCCTTAAGCTTGCCGCAGGGCATGGCGTAGCGCTGGCTCAGATACCGCAGGGACGCGCCCAGCTCGCCGTCGGGGCCGCCGTACTGGCTGACGATGCGAGCCGCCATGGCCGGGTCGGGGCGGGTGATGCGCACGGGATACTGCAGCTTCTTTTCATAAACAAACATGCTTGACCCACCTCCGTTTTATGCGTTGTTGTCCCGGCACTCCCAGGGCCAGGGCTCGTCGGTCCAGCCCCAGCCGGGGCCGCCGTTGAGGAACGTGGTGGCATAGCAGGGTTCCTCCGCCTCCTGCGCCAGCTGGCAGAAGAGCGCGCGGGCCTGGGCATCGTCGGGATGGGTGTCCAGGTACAGGCGCAGATCCCAGGCGGCAAAGCCGCGCTGCTGGCCCTGGGTGGACGCGTTGCAGCTGCCGGGGCAGCGGCCGTTCATGGGCTTGTGCAGCTCCGGGAAGAGGGTGCCCGTGCGCAGGGCGCTTTCGGACTGGTAGACGTCGCCCAGCTCCTGCTTCACGGCGTACACCATGCCGACCCCGGCAGCCACGGGGCACTCGCTCTGCCGCACGGCGGACGCTTCACACGCGCAGCCGCAGGTGCTGGCGGTACTGACCACGTTGGCCGCCGTGCAGCCGCAGGAATTGGCGGTGCTGACCACGTTGGCCGACGTACAGCCGCAGGCATCAGCGGTGCTGACCGCATTGGCCGCCGCGCAGCCGCAGGCATCAGCGGTGCTGACCACGTTGGCCGCCGCACAGCCGCAGGTGTCAGCGGTGCTGACCTGATTAGACATCGTGCAGCCGCAGGGATTGGCGGTGCTGACCACGTTGGCCGCCGCACAGCCGCAGGGGCTGACCGTTGCAGATCTCAGCGCCGTATTCGCCGGGCAGCACTGCACCGTATGGCCCATGCCGCCCTCCGCCGGACAGGCCGCACAGCGCTGCTGACGGCTTTCGCAGGCGTCACATCCGCAATTCCTTTCATACCGCCAGCCGCAGCGGGTGCAGACGGCGCCGTTCTCATTTGCGCAGCCGCAGCGGACGCAGCTCCATCCGGTGCTGCTCCGGCGGGTGGGCGTGGTCTCCGCCGCCACCACGCCGCCCTGGCAGCCGCAGCCCTGCGCCGCATTCCAGCCGCAGCGGGTGCAGACGTCACAGCCCTCGTTGGCACAGCCGCACCGGCGGCATACCCATCCGCCGTTCAGGGCCACATAGCCCGCCTCGTCAGAGGAATACCATTTATTCTGCATGCAAAAAGCACTTCCTTTTCGTCACAGGTGATGACCGCAGTCATCCGGCAGCGGACGGTTTCATCAACCATCCGTCCGCTGCTTCAACCTATGCCACGGAAGCGCTTCTGTGCATTTATTTGGTCCTTCACGTTTTCTTAGGGAATGACCAACAGTGTAAGTTGATAGCCGCTTTCGCTCGCCGAAAACGGCGCAAAGGCGCTTTTGCCTATTCGGAAAACTAAAAAGTTTTCCCCCCGTCCCCCCCTGCCCCCAAGGCGTTGGAAATGCGGCTGCATATCGGGGCGGCGACGTTGCAGAGGGTTGCTTGAATGAATAAGAACGAGGACGCAACCCTCCGCAAAGACGCCGCATCTTCCCCTTCATGGCTTCGGTGCAGCCGCAAAGCTGGGAAGAGTACGTCTCCCTGTCCCCTTTCATATTCCCTAACTTTCCGTGAAGAGCCACTTTTTTGACACGCAGTGACGGCGGATCGGTTGTGACCGGTTCGCCGTTTTTCCTGCCTTTCCCGCCCGTTCCCCTTGCAATCCCCGCAAACCATGCTATAATATAGAAGAAACCCATCACGAAAGGATGTTCGTTTATGCGCTGTTCCTGCAAAGAATGCGGCATCTACATGGTGCAGGCCGAGGCGCCCCATGTCGGCTGCGTTTGCCCAGAGTGCTTCTACCGCTGCAACGACTGCCTGGGCACCAACACCGTCGTCAGCCGCGAAAGCCTGAAGGCCCTGGCCTTCGACCCCCGTTTCCGCCCGGAGAACCTGGCTGCAAATTTCGAAAAGCAGCCCGAGGATGACGATGCGTACTGACCCGGAGAGGGCCATCCTCCACTGTGACTGCAATAACTTCTACGCTTCCGTGGAGTTGCTGAAGTATCCGGAGCTGCGGGACAAGCCCGTGGCCGTCGCGGGCGACCCCGAAGGACGACACGGCATCATCCTGGCGAAGAACATGGCCGCCAAGAGGCTGGGGGTACAGACCGCCGAGACCATCTGGCAAGCCAGGAAGAAATGCCCCGACCTCATCCTTCTTGCGCCCCACCACGAGGAATACGAGGACATGTCCCGCCGCATCAACGCCATCTACCTGGAATACACCGACCAGGTGGAGCCATTTTCGGTGGACGAAAGCTGGCTGGACGTGACCGGCTCCCGGCGGCTTTTCGGCAGCGGCACGGAGATTGCCGACACGCTGCGCCGACGCATCCGGGAGGAGCTGGGCGTGACCATCTCCGTGGGCGTTTCTGACAACCGCTGGTGGGCCAAGCTCGGCAGCGACTACAAAAAGCCTGACGCCACTACCGTCATCAACCGTGAAAACGTGGCCCGGCTGCTGTATCCCCTGCCCGTGCGGGAAATGCTCTTTGTGGGCGGCGCGGCGGCGGAGGTGCTGACCCGCCACGGCGTGACCACCATCGGTCAGCTGGCGGAGGTCACCCCGGCGCTATTGGAGAAATGGCTGGGCAAGCAGGGGGCCGGGCTTCATCGCATGGTACATGGCGTGGATGACGCGCCCGTACGCCGCTGGGGCGAGGCGGAGGCTGTCAAGTCCGTGGGCAACAGCATGACCTACGCCGCTGACCTTATAGGCCCCGAAGCATGGCACGCCGGCCTCATGCCCCTGTGTGACAGCGTGGGGGCCCGTTTGCGCGCCCAGAGGCTCAAGTGCCGCACCATCACCGTACAGGTGAAGGACACGAGCCTCCGCGTCATTTCCCGCCAGCACACGCTCCCCCTGGCCACCAACCTCACCAAGCACATCTTCCGGGAGGCGCTGAACATTCTCTCCGCCGCCTGGCCGCAGGAAAAGCCCATCCGCCTCCTGAGCGTCACGGCCTCCACCCTTGTCCCGGAGGACGAAGCAGAGGCTGCCCAGCTGTCCTTCCTGGACGCCGTCGCCCCGGACGATCCCCGTCAGGCGAAATTTGAGCAGGCCGTGGACGCAGTCCGCCGCCGCTTCGGCAAGTCCGTCATCCAGCCCGGCACCGTCGTCCGCCATGACGAGTGAGAATGAATGTTGCCGGCGCGATGTAACTGAAACCTGCGCCGGAGGTAACGAAAACGTTTTTCGCCAACAGAAACCACAAAAAAACTTGATATTTTTCCATGTTACATGTATAATATTGTACTGTTGAGAACAACGCTTATTCGGCATACCGCTGCGCCGCCGGTTACATATCCTGCGCGCATTTGCCTAAGATACAGAGGAGGATGACCCCCATGCCCACCACCCGCTTTGACAAGGACTCCATCAAGGCGTCCATTATCGGCAAGCTCCAGCGTTACAACGGCCGCACGCTGGAGGAAGCCTCCAACGCGCAGATCTACCGTGCGCTGGCTTCCACCGTCCGCGACCAGATCATGCAGAAGTGGATGATCTCCCGCGAGGAGCGCAAGACCCATAACAACAAGCGCCTGTACTACCTGTCCGTGGAGTTCCTGATGGGCCGCAGCCTGTACACGAACATCCTGAACCTTGTGTCCACC
>JAFXDB010000033.1 GCA_017516305.1 Clostridia bacterium
GCTTGAATGAATAAGAACGAGGGCGCAACCCTCCGCAAAGACGCCGCATCTTCCCCTTCATGGCTTCGATGCAGCCGCAATGGCGGTGAAGGTGTCTGCGCCATGTCAAACAAACCATTCCCTAACTTTCCGTGAAGAGCCTTTTTATTTATCGATCCAGCGATACCAGGCCGGAGGAGATCCAGCCGTACACGCCGTCCTTCTTCACCAGGTACCAGTCCTTGCCGGTGGAACCGGTGCAGCAGTCCAGCACCTTGTAGCGCTCGCCGACGTAACCATAGGCCACCGTCGGCCAGTCCTCCCCGGCTTCCTCCTTGATGTGGCAGGCGCCGGCAACCACCGTGCACATCTTCCCCACGGGATACCCCTGGGTCTCGCCGTAGTAGGTGCTGGGGGCCCGGGTGGGCGTAGGCACCAGGAGGCTCGTTTCCTCCGCCACGCCATAGTAACCGGTGAAGCCCAGGGGGATATCTGCCATCATCGCCGACAGCGGAACCCATGCGCGGGCCTTCATCACCTTCCGGGAGCAGTAATACTCAATGTGTACCCAGCCATCCTCGACCTCGTAGATCACGGCGCTGACGCCCTGGCGGATATCGTCCTCCAAGACGGGGCCGTCCGGGCCTGCATAGGGAATGGCAGCCTCCGCCAATTCACCGGCGCACAGGGGCGCCTCCACCGGCACATTCCGCAGAGAAACGTTCGCCGCTTCCTCGGGGATATAGCCGCGCACCTCCTGACCGTTGCGGATAAAAGCCACCTGCAACCAGGTCTGACCGCCGCTGCGATACTGCGTGCGGACCGTCACCTGATCTCCCTCCCGCAGCGTCATTCCCGGCACCTGGACATATTGCTCTCCCGGGCCGGTATACACCGGGGTTCGCACACTCACGCTTCCCCGGCTCTCCGCCTGCGAAAGCACGGGCAGCATCGCCAGGGCCGCCAGCAGGGCCAGCACAATCATCACGGTTTTCCAGTTTCTCTTCATTTCGGTTCACCTCCTGATATCTATACAACGTCTGAGGCTGGAATTTTCTTCCCGCCCGCCCACTTTTTCTTCCGTTTTCACCGGGCTTCGCACAGCCTCGGGGGCAAAGGGATCAAAAGACATCCCGCAGAAGCAGAAATCCCCTGCAGCCATGGAGCCGCAGGGGACGCTTTCCGTATCCGGATTTACTTCTTGATCACAATGCCCTTGCTCTCCAGGTCAGCCACGATGCCGTCCACAACCGCCTGCACCTCCTCGCGGGTGAGGGTGCGCTCGGCATGGGAGAAGAAGATGCGCACGGTGATGGACTTGCCCGCATCATCCGTGTAGGTGCCCACCACGGCCACCTTGTTCACCAGGGGGCTGTTGGCCGCCTCGATGGCCGCCTTGATGGGCGCGTAGGTCTCGGCCATGAAGGTCAGATCCTGCTCCATGCCGGGGAAGCGGCTGGGCTCGACATACTTGATGCGCTCAGTGCCGACCTGCGCAAGGGCGTCGATGTCGATCTCAGCAAAGACAATGGCGGCCTTCTTGTCGATCTTCTTGCTCACCACGGGGTGCGCCACGCCGATGTTACCCAGGATCACGCCGTCGCAAACGATGGCGTTCAGGTTCTTGGGATGCTCCCAGGAGTGGGTCGCTTCCGCCTTCACCCAGGTAAGGGGCTTGTGCTTCAGGTCGTCCACGGTGACGGCCAGCATGTCGCGGAGACGGAAGTACAGCGTCTGCACGTCCTCCACCTTGCTGAACAGGGTGATGCAGAGCTTCTTGTACTCCTTCGCCAGGCCTTTTTCACAGCAGCCCTCGGCCACACGGCCCACCTCGAAGATGCCGAAGGAGGGTGCATAGCCGGTGTTGCCCTTCACCTGCACCAGCTGAGTGGGCACGATGGAGCGACGGATGACCTCAATGTTGGGGTTGGCCGCGCCCAGCAGGCGGATGTTGTCCTCCACCTCGATGCCCAGCTTCTTGTACTCATCGGAGTACTGCCAGATGTAGGAGTGCACCTCATGCAGGCCGTAGCGCTTGACGAGGATGTCCTTCACCTTGTTCTCGGTGGTCTTTTCCACATGCTCGCGCACGGGGTACAGGGGCGCCTCGGCGGTATGGATATCAAAGTTGTCGTAGCCGTAGATGCGGGTGATCTCCTCGATGATGTCAGCCTTGATGGTCACGTCCTTGGTAGCGCGCCAGGAGGGCACATCCACGGAGAAGGCTTCGCCTTCCTTTCTGACAACAAAGCCGAGAGCCGTGAGGGTGCTGACGATGTGCTCGTCGCTGATCTCGATACCGGTGTAGCGATCGACGAACTTCTTGTCGAAGTCCAGGGTGATCTGCGGATACTCAAAGGCGCGCTCGTCGGTCAGGCAGGAGGTGACGCGCATGCCGGCGTCGGCGTCCTGCAGCAGCTTGACGAAGCGGGCGATGGCAGGCACGGTCATCTCGGGGTCGAGGGACTTCTCGTAGCGCGCAGAGGCGTCGGTACGGTGGGTCAGGCGGACGGAGGACTTGCGGATGGAGGCAGCGTTGAAGGTCGCGGACTCCAGCGTCAGGCTGGTGGTGTCCTCGACGATCTCGCTGTCAAAGCCGCCCATGATGCCCGCGATGGCGACGGGCTTGTCGCCGTTGCAGATCA
>JAFXDB010000034.1 GCA_017516305.1 Clostridia bacterium
ACAGAAAATTTCGCAGCAGCTCCACCGTCATCCGTAATTGCACAACCTCGTTATGGCGCCTTGCTTCTTCATTATCGGCATCTTTGCGCGGGCGTCCCTTGGGAAGCGGAATATACCCTGCTGCAATCTTCCGTTCTTTTCTCCGCCAGCGCTTTGCTGCTCCTCGTGCTTCGTTTCGACTCAGCCCCAGACTTGCTCCGATCTCTCTATATGTTTCTCCTGCTTCTTGTCTCTGCACTATGATCTCTGCCAACTCTTCTACCTTTGTGTACTTTCTTGCCATTGTTAACGCCTCCTGTCGTAGTTTCTATTCTACAACAGGAGGCGTCTTTTTTCTATTGTCCGCTATCTTGGGAACTGTCCAGTCTAGGAAAGCATACCGGGGGATTTTCATTCAGCCCAGGAGTACGGCAATCTGCTGCGGTGTGCAGCAGTTGACGTGGGCGAGGCGGTTGCGGCATTCCCGGAGGAAGCGGATGCGGTTGCGCAGTTCCTCGTCGGGAATGTAGAGGATGTAGTTGTCGCTGCCCTTTTCGCGGGCGGAGATGAGGTAGCTCAGGGTACCCAGTTCGATCTCCATCGGGTCGGTGACGCGGGCGCCGTACTGGGTGATCTCGTTGCGCATCAGGGCCAGCTGCAGGTCCTCCTCATAGCGGCGGATGATGTTCACGCGCTCCAGCTCAATGATGGGGAAGAGCACCTGCACCTGTGCCGACCAGATGCGGTGGCGGATGGCGTCCGACTGCTGCTGGCGGTACAGGCCCAGCACGTGGGCGGAATCGGGCGCTGCGCCGCGCCGGCTGTATTCGGGCAGGTTGGCGATGATCGCCAGCCCTTCGGGGATCTCCTGCTCCTGGAAGTTGATGATCCGCAGGAGCAGCTCGGACACTTCCGCGTCGGACTCGCACACCAGTGCGGCGGCGGTGGCAATGTACTGTTTCCACACACCGGAGTAGGTGGCGGTCAGGTTGTCCAGGCAGAAGCTGTTGAAGAGCTGCAGATCATAGCTGGTGATGCAGTCCTCGTAGCGAACCAGGTGGATGGCCTTCGAATCAGCGATACGGCCGCCGCCCTGGCATTCCAGCACGAACAGGGCGCTGCCCTTGGAGAAGCCCCGGAGGAACTTCAGCCACTGGTCGATGGCAGCGCCCGTCAGGCCCTTGACCCAAACGATGGCGTTGCTCAGCAGGCCCTTCTGGACGAGGTATTCCTGGATAGTGGTCTTGGAGCGTTCGCGGTAGCCGCTGCGGTCGGCAGCGGAGGTGCAGAGCCGCTCCAGGATCAGCTTGCCCGGTTCGAGGCCTTCGGGGTTATCATCGGCAGCGTCGATGTAGATGGTGGTGCTGGAGATGTTGGCGCTCTGCTGATAGTAGGCGTCGAAAACGCAGCTGCGCATCTGTTGCCGCCAGGGAAGGTCAGCGGGAATCTGCAGGACCACCATGCGATGGTCCAGCAGCGCGCTGGCAACTTCGGAGATCACGGTCTTGGCGCCGGTGATGCTGGTCCACCAAAATCCGGCCCAGCTGTGGTCGGTCATGCGTCGTCGCCTCCGTTCTCAGCGTTGATTTCGGCGTCCAGGGTTTCCAGGTCGCGGCCGATGACGTCGATGAAAGAGCTGCGGCGCAGGCGGTAACGGCCCTCGCAGGGGCTGGAGAGAATGCCCATGCGCACCATCTCGTCCATCAGGAGGATGTACATGCGGCGATCCGCAGAAGCCAGGCAGTGAATGTCGTACTCCTGGGAAATCTGCTGGATTTCCTGCACGGAGTAGCCCATCCAGTTCAGCGCCGAGCGATCCTCCTCGTAGAGGTGGTGGAGCATGGTGACGCAGCGGGCGATCATGTAATAGCGGGGATCCAGCTCCAGGGACAGGCGGAACTTGTGATGGATGCTGTGGTTGAGGTCCGCGCTGGACATGACGGCGCCCAGCTGCTCATCCGTGAGGGCAAAGGGGGGATTGCCACCGACGGCGCGATAGTAGCGGCTGTACTGGGTGGTCATGGCTTCCACCAGCTTGTAGCCGAAGAACTGCAGGATGCCGGGGTAGTAATTGGTGTTGGTGAGGATGGTTTCGATGTGTTGCAGCTGATTGATGCGGAAGCCCAGGTAGTTCAGCGGGCGGGTCAGCAGCTGCAGGGCGTCGGCGGGGGAAAGGGGCTCCACGCACAGGCTTGTGCCCAGCTGGCCGAAGACGCTGTTATGGGCGACGGCGCTCTGGGCGCGGTACACGTTGTGCAGGCCTGCCAGCACGATCTTGAAGCAGCGCTTGGTGTGGTTGCGCAGGTCCACCAGGGGCCAGAGATGGGCGTAATTCTGGGACGCGATGGCGTCGAGGAAATCGTCCGCCTCGTCAATCAGCAGCAGGAGCTCGCGGAAGACGCCCTTGTGGAAAAGAGCCTCCAGCTGAGCGGCAAAATCCGCAATGGTCGTGCAGCGGGTGAGGTTGATTTTCCCGCTGGTGCGCTCCTTGAGGGCTGCGGTGATCTTGCTGACGAACTGTTCCTCGTCCCGGCAGCGGAAGGTGGTGATATGGGCGGCGTAGCGGCCTTCCTGCGGCTTGGAAAAGAGGCTCTCGGCGCGGGCGAGCAGCGCTGTCTTGCCCAGCTGACGGCCGCCGTAGACGACGCAGGCGCCATTGGGATCCAGGATGGAGCGCAGTTCCCGGGTGCGGCCGAAGAACATTTCATCCGCTGTGCGGCCGCCGTCGTGAACGAAGGGGTTGTAAATTGTGAAGGGCAGGGTGCACTTGAGCATGGCGCTCATGCGCTCTGTGATCTGGTGGAGGGAGAGGTAGAGCGCCAGCACC
>JAFXDB010000035.1 GCA_017516305.1 Clostridia bacterium
CAGGCGCTGCAGATGAGCAATGCCCATGTGAAGATCCAGATCGGCGACAAGGTCACCAAGGGCCTGGGCGCCGGTGCGGTGCCCGAGGTGGGCCGCCGCAGCGCCGAGGAGAGCCGCGAGGAGATCGCCGCTGCCCTCAAGGGTGCTGACCTGGTGTTCATCACCGCCGGTATGGGCGGCGGCACCGGCACCGGCTGTGCCCCCGTTGTGGCGGAGATCGCCCGTGATCAGGGCTCCCTGACCATCGCGGTCGTTACCAAGCCCTTCTCCTTCGAGGGCAAGCAGCGCATGCGCAATGCTGAGGCCGGCATCAACGACCTCAAGCAGCGTGTGGATACCCTGGTGGTCATCCCCAATGACCGTCTGCTGCAGGTGGTCAGCAAGAACACCAGCATGATGGAGGCCTTTGGCATCGCCGACGAGGTGCTGCATCAGGGCATTCAGGGCATCAGCGACCTGATCGCGCTGCCCGCGCTGATCAACCTGGACTTTGCGGACGTGAAGACCATCATGGAGTCCGGCGGCATGGCCCATATGGGCATCGGCTTCGGCGAGGGCGAGAACAAGATGGTGCAGGCGGCCAAGAACGCCATTTCCAGCCCGCTGCTGGAGACCTCCATCGACGGCGCCCGCGCGGTCATCATCAACATCACCGGCAGCGCCAGCATGTCCCTCATTGAGTGCAACGAGGCTGCCGAGCTCATCAGCCAGGCCGCTGACCCCGACGCCAACATCATCTTCGGCGCCGGCGTGGACGACTCCATGGGCGACAAGGTTCGCATCACCGTCATTGCCACGGGCTTCGAGAAGACCCCTTTTCCGCCCCGTGAGCCCGTGAAGCGCGCCCGTGATCTGGAGCGCGACCGCCTCTACGGCAGCAGCTACAACGGCTCCTTCGGCTCCTATGGCGCCCGCAATGAGTATGCGCCTGCTGATTACGCCGCGCCCGCTACCTACGCCGGTATGGACTTCTCCCGTCCCTCCATGGGCGTGCCCACCACCACCGGCCCTGTGCAGCCCGTGCAGCCTGCGTATCAGCAGCCCCAGCAGCCCATGATGGGCGTGCCCACCGGCACCGGCCCTGTGCAGCCGGTGCAGCCCCAGCAGCCCACCGCGCCCTATCAGCCCGGTCAGCTCTTCGGCAACCAGCCCCAGCAGCCCTTCCAGCCGGCCTTCCAGCAGAATGCGCAGCCTGCCCAGCCCATGATGGGTGTGCCCACCGGCACCGGCCCCATGGCGCCCCAGCAGCCTGTCCAGCCCGTGCAGCCCGCCGCTGATCCCAATGGCGTGCCGCTGTACTTCCGCAAGCGCGGCTGATTTACGCACAAATATAGAAAAGCAGGAGAGCCTTCGCGGTTCTCCTGTTTTTTGCGTGGAAATATTGTCATTTTCATGAAAATAATGAAACGTACCGCGGTTTTGAAGCGTATATACTTGTGAAGACCATCATTCTGTGGTATGCTGATGGAAAGGGAGTGGGAATATGAAGCGTTGGATATGCGTGGTAACGGCGTTGCTGCTGATGACGTTGGCTTTTACGGCCGGTGCGGAGACGCTGCCGCTGGATGTGATCGACCGGCTGGCCGGTGAGCTGCCGCAGTTGCTTGGCAACGAGGCCTATGCGGATATCTTCACCGGCGCATGGACAATGGATTTCGATGCGGCAATCGAGGCCCTGGCGCAGAATGCCTGGCAGCATCCGTCGCATACGGTGTATCTGGGCTGCGATGATCTGCGGCTTCTGACGGAGCTTGGGGCGCCTGAGTCGGCAGTCGAAGCGATGCGCCCCTATCTTGTCACGGCGATTGTGACCCTGGTGCGTGATGACGCGTCCTACGACGCCATGCTCCTGAACAGAATCGGACAGAACAGCGACTTTTTTGTGGACGCGGATATGCCGGATGGCGCCATTGTGTTCCTGCGCTTCTATGAAGACGGGCCGCCCCTGATCGGTGTGGCAGCGGCGAACAACGGTGCGGTCAGCGTTTCCGTAGGAGTGGTTTCCGGTGCGGATGACCTGTCACTGTGCAGGACAGCTTCCGATGTGCAGGCGTGGCTGGACGCCCGCGGGATGGCGTACATCCTTGCCAGCGAGACGCCGGTGATGCTGCCTGTTTCGGCGGTTGACACGGCGGGGGACGCAGAGCCTGCCCGTGCGGCATCCCTGGCACGGATCTGCGCCGGGCAGATGTCGGACGCTGCCTGGCTGCAGGCACGGGGCGCGGCTGATGCAGGTGTGAACCCGGTGGATGCAGACCTATATGACAGCCTGCGTCTGGCCGTGTACATGGAGCTGGATCTGCACACTCAGGGCATGGTCTGCTTTGGCGGCAGCGTTCCCGTGGCTTTGGCCAGTGATGACGGCCCTGTTGAGCGGAGACTATCCCTGAACCTTCCAAACACCTATATGCTGCATCTGGTCAGCAACTATGGCGGCGTCGTGGAGATCCTGACCATGAGCACCAGCATGGTGGAAACGCTGTATGCCGACCCAGAACGTGCGGACGGGACGGGCGCGTATCTGTTCTTCTATGAAGGCGGCGGGGCTGCTGTGGTCAACTTCCTGGCCCGAGACGGCGTGGTCTGCATGAATGCGATGCTGACGCCGCTGGATGGACTGTCCGGGTGCCAGTCCGCAACGGACGTTTCCCTGTGGCTGGCGCGCAGAACCGTCCCGGCCGTCTGTACCGAAGTGAATGTCGAGTAAAGGAGGATGCACATGAGAAAGCTGACAATCCTGATGGCGTTGCTGCTGGCAGGACTGCTCTGCGGCGTAGTGGCGGCGGAGGAGGAAGTCACCCCCACCCCCGTACCGGAGATGATCGCCCAGCCGGAGGCGACCCGGCAGCCCATTGCGACCGCGACGCCCCGCCCGGCGGATGCGCCCCTGCCGGAGGATACCTTCCTGGGCAATGCGGTGGAAATCGCTCGCCGCCTGGGCATGCTGGCGGAGAGCGAGCCGTTCTTTACCTACTGCAACCGCTCCGGTGCGACGCGGGAGATGTGGGACGATATCTCCCGCGGCGACCATACCATGCCTGACCGAATCTTCGCCCTGGACTGCGAAACGCTGCTGATGGGCCTGACGAACGGGAATCCGGAATCGGCCCCGTGGTTCGAACTCAGCCGTGTGGAGCTGCGGCGCGACATGGTGTCCACCCTGCCGGAGATGATGTTCATCGGCATGGATAAGGAGGTCGTCAACTGCATCAAGATGATGGGCCGCTACAAGGTCTACGCCCCCACGGACGGCTCCTATCAGGACGGCGCGGGCTTGCTGGTCATGCTCTATGACGGCGGTACGCCCATTGTGCTGTGGTGGTATGCCGACCGGGGCGCGGTGAGCATCTCCGCCTTCTTCCTGCCGAATGAAATGCTGGAGGC
>JAFXDB010000036.1 GCA_017516305.1 Clostridia bacterium
AAGGGCAAGTAAAGAGAAGCCCCTTTAGGGGCAGCCTGTGAACCCGGTGCGGAAGGCAGACTTTCCGGCGCTTTCAGCGCGGCCGGTATTGGTGCCTTATAGGCACAGTGCAAACCACCGGCTTAGCCGGTGGTTCTGATTATTCGGGCCGGGGAATGTCGAAGCGGAAAAGGTCGCCGGTGGAGACGGTGAAGCCGATGCTGGCGGGGAATGCTTGCAGGCCGGGCAGCTCCTCTACGTAGCGGACGAGCCATCGGCCGTCCCTGCAGGCAATGGTGGGATGCATGCTGTACATGGTGTCCATCTTGCTGTACACAACGGGCTGGCCGGTTCCGTCCGTCAGGGTGAAGGGCCCGAGGCTCCCGGCCAGGGCGCGGGCGGCGGCTTCTGTGTTTTCAACGGGGAGCAGCTGAATGTGGATGCGGGTCACCAGCGGCGTCATCAGGAACTGCTTCACCTGCACGGTGCAGTCCTCCGTGGGGAAGGCCGTGCCGGAAAAATCACAGGAGAAGGCGTTGTCTGCATCGAAGGTGAAGGGTACGGCGATGCGAGCAGTCTGCACCACATGGCTGCGGGGGTCATCCACGGGGAAGACGGGGCGGCCACTCTGACCGAGTACGGTGTAGCCCTGGGCGGCCCAGGCATCTGCGTCCGCCTCGCTGCCGTCAACAAGCAGCACGTCCGTAAAGCGGCGCAGTGTGGCAAGGGCGTCATCCAGCTCGGCGCGGTACTCACCGTCAATGCTTTCGTTGTAGAAATCGCTGTCCGCCGGAATCAGCACGGCGAAGGCCTTCTCCGGGCGGTAAACGTCGAAATATGCCACGCCGCTGACTGTGCCCGTCAGGGATGTGTCGATCGTGTTGCTCCAGCCGCCGCCAGTCAGCGGATTGCGCTGCACGGGCAGCACGTCCAGGTGCGGGCTGGGCACCAGGCGGGCGTCGCCGGTGTTGGTGACATAGTGTGGCACGCTGGTGGGCTGCCCGGCTACGATCAGGTCGCTGCTCAGCAGTACCAGCGCGGGATGAGTTGGGTCAGCGTTTTCGACTTCGTAGGCGAAGGCGAGCTGTGTGCCGTCGTAAACCAGGCTGGTCAGGCGGACGGTGACGCCGTCGGCTGAGGATTCACTGTGGACATACTGTGCAGCCGAGGTCAGCTGCGGGCTGGCGGGGGCGTCTGCCAGGAGCCAGTCGAGGACAGCGGGGCGGGTCAGGGCGAAGGCCGCCGTACACAGGGTGGCAAGGATCAGCGCGGCGATGAGGGCCGCACGGAACAGATGGCGCTTCATGGGTTTCTCCTTTTCTGCGGGGAGCGCGTGAAGGAGCCTGCCCATGCGGGCGACGAAGGCGTCGGACGGGGCGGGATAGGCACACTGCAGCATGGACGGATTCAGGTCGATCACGGGCTCACCTCCTCGTTGAGTTGCTTCTGCAATGCCCTGCGGGCGCGGAACAGGCGGTTTTTCACTGCCGTGAGGGAAAGCTGCAAGGCTGCCGCCACCTCCTTCTCCGTCATGCCCTCCATGTATTTGAGCAGCAGCGGCGTCCGCAGGGACTCGGGCAGGGTGCGGATGGCAGTGTGCAGCGCGGTTTCCTCTCCGCTGACCTGGGCGGCTGGGATGCGGATTTCCTCCGTGGGCAGAGCGCGGCGGCGCCGACGCAGCAGGCTGATGCTCTCGTTGATGACGATGCGCATCACCCAGGCCTTTTCAAGGCCGGGGCGGGCTTTGCCGCGCAGGCGCCACGCTTTCATCAGCGCCTGCTGCACTGCATCCTCCGCGTCCGCCTGGTGATGCAGGATGCTGCAGGCCATGCGGTGAAAGGCCGCCAGGTGTTCTTCACACAAGGCGATGTAGGTCGATTCATCCATGGATGTGCCTCCGGTTTGAGTACTCACCTGTATAACGCGCGAGGGGCGGAAAAAGTTAGCGGTGGACACAAATAACCTGCACCAGCCGGAGCCGGTGCAGGTTTGCTGTATGGGGACAGGCGCTTACTGCTTGTCAACCAGGGCGCAGAAGGCGTCGATCTCCCCCTTCACGACCTCCAGGCTGGCGCGCCAGAAGTCCGCGGAGCGCACGTCGATGCCCACGCTGGCGGCCACCTCCGCGATGGAGCCGGAGCCGCAGGAGCGCAGCAGCTGGTTGTACTTGGGCACGAATGCGTCGCCCTCCTTGAGGTACTGGGCAAACACGCCCTTGCCGAACAGCTCGCCAAAGGCATAGGGGAAGTTGTAGAAGTTGTAGCCGCTGGAGTAGTAGTGGCTCTTGCAGGCCCACATGTAGGGGTGGCGCACATCCTTGGCAAGGCCGTCGCCGTAGGTGGCCTCCTGGGCGCGGAGCATACAGTCCTTCAGCTCGTCCACGGTCATGGCGTGGTCGGCGCGGGTGTCGATCACCTCGGTCTCAAAGAGGTAGCGGCTGAGAATGTCCACGCAGGTCTGGGTGACCTCCATGAGGCTGGCTTCCATCAGGGTGAACTTCTCTTCCTCGGTGGCGTTCTTCAGCACCTGGTGAGCCAGCATGGTCTCGTTGAAGATGGAGGCGGTCTCAGCCAGGGGCATGGGCGTGCCGGTCAGGCAATAGGGCAGGCCCGCCATGCAGCGGTTGTGCCAGGCGTGGCCCAGCTCATGGGCCAGGGTGGAAATATCGGAGAAGGAGCCCTGGAAGTTGGTCAGGATCAGGCTGCGGTCGTATTCATGGGCGCCCGCGCAGAACGCGCCGCCGCCCTTGCCCTCCCTGGGATACACGTCGATCCAGCGCTGCTGGAAGGCATTGTCCATGAACTCCGCCATCGCGGGGGTGAACTTGCCCATTTCGCGCAGCAGCACCTCGCGGGCCTCCTCAATGGTGTAGGCCTTGCTGGCCTTGCCCACGGGAGCAAACAGGTCGTAGAAGGGCAGACCGTCCTTGTGGCCCAGATATGCCGCCTTGGCCTTCAGGTAACGGCGGAAGTGGGGCAGGTACTCCCTGATCGCGCCGATCATGGCGTCCAGGGTTTCACGATCCATGCGGTTCTGATCCAGGGTCATATCCAGCACGGTGTTGTAGCCCTTGGCCTTGGCGATGGTACGGGCCTCCATTTTGATGGCGTTGAGGCAGTAGCTCATGGGCAGTTCCATCTTCCGGTAGGAAGCGATTTCTGCCTCGTAGGCATCCTTGCGGACGGAGGCGTCGCCGTCATAGGCCATGCCGCGCACGGCGGGCAGGGGCAGCGTTTCGCCCCGGTACTCAACCGTGTGGGTGGAGTCCAGCTTGTCCCGCAGCTGAGAGAAGGCGCTGCCGCCGGAAAGCTGCATCTGTAGGATCCAGGGCTGGATCTCCGCGGGGATGGTGTGGACAGCGGACTTCTTCATCTCCCGCAGGGCGAAGGCGACGGACTGCAGCTTCCCGCTCCGGGTGATCAGCTCCTCCAGGTTGTCGATGCCGCCCACGAAGCGGGTGATGGCGCTGCCCACCAGGGATGCGTCGTTGGCGATGACGGACAGCTTGTCCTCGTACTGCTGGGCGGTGCCATTGTTGGCGTCGGTGGCCAGGGTCAGGCCGGTGAAGCTGAACAGCCGATCCATCAGCAGGGACTGGGCCTCGTCGGCGTCCATGAGCTTCTCCAGCTTCTCCGCCGTGGGCAGCTCGCTGTCCAGAATGGCCTGCAGCTCGGCGATGGCCTCAGGCAGGCGGGCCAGGTCGGCCTGGAAGGCCTCGTCCTCAAAGCCCTTGTACAGGAAGGAAAGATCCCAGGTGTGTTCCATGGTGGTGTCCTCCTTATGATGATGATGATGGAGACTCCCTCAGTCAGCGAGCAAGCTCGCTGCCAGCTCCCTCGGGGAGGGAGCCTTTATGAGGTGGGCGGCTCGCGCCGCCTTGATGAGAATTCCCTCAGTCAGCGGGCAGGCTCGCTGCCAGCTCCCTCGGGGAGGGAGCCTTTATGAGGTGGGCGGCTCGCGCCGCCTTGATGAGAATTCCCTCAGTCAGCGGGCAGGCTTGCTGCCAGCTCCCTCGGGGAGGGAGCCTTTATGAGGTGGGCGGCTCGCGCCGCCTCAATTACCGCCAGTCGGCGACGGGAGTGATGTTCAGCGCGCCCAGACGGCGCATGGCCTCGGCGCGCACCTTCTCGTTGGTCAGGGCGTCGGGGCTGTGGGCGTCCACGCCGATGATGACGTCGTTGTCCCATTTGCGGACGTACTGCCAGAAGTCGCTGTGGGGATAGCCGCGGGAGTGGCCGCGCAGCTCGTCACCCAGGCCCAGGAGGTTGTATTCCAGGGGAATATGGGCCTCCTTCGCGGCCTGGCAGATGACATCGGCGGCCTCCATGCTGACCTTGTCGAAGACGGGGCGGTTCATCATGTACAGATCGGGGTGGGCGACGTAGCAGAAGAGACCGGTGGCGATGCCCTCGGCCGTCTGGTCGGCGTAGCGGCGCAGCTCATCGTCACTGCTGCAGGTATTTCCGGTGTAACCGGCATACTCCTCGCTGTCCAGGAAGTGGCTGGCAAGGAGGAAATACTCGCAGCCGTCGTCCCGCAGGCGCAGAAGCTGGTCGAAGTAGCGCTTGGTATATTCGCACTCCAGGCCCAGGCGGAGCTCGATCTGCCCGGTGTACTTCAGCCGCAGGGACTGCACGGAGCGCTTGTAGTCCGGCCACATGTCCGCCGTCATACGGCAGTGGCTGACGTAGGGCGTGGCGTAGCGCCAGGGCGCATGGTCCGCAAAACCAAGCACGTCAAAGCCGGCGGTCAGCGCGGCCTTGACGTACGCTTCATCCGTGCCAAGCGCGTGCTTGCAGCGGAACGTGTGGGTATGGAAATTGGTTTTCATAAGGGTGACGCTTCTTTCGCTCAGAAATTCTGGCTCTTGCGTTGGATGGCCAGGGCCTCCAGGCACTTTTCCTTGCTGCGCTCGATGTGGCTGTGCATCAGCTCGCTGAAGCCGGCCAGGTCGCGCTTTTCCACCAGCTCCACCAGGCGGTAATGCTCGCGGTGAGCCTCCAGCAGACGATCCTCCTGGCGGATGGCCATGGCGGAGAAGCGGGTGATGAACTCATCCTGGCCCTCGATGACGCGCAGGATACGGTTCTGGCCGCAGATGGCGGTCAGCTGGCGATGGAATGCGCGGGTCACGGGGGAGAGGGCGTCGAAATCGCGGGAAGCCATGAGGCCGTCCATCTCGTGCAGCTGTTCCTTGAGGGAGGCGATGTCCTCCGCTGTGGCCTTTTCAACGATGGCGGGCAGGGTCAGCATCTCCAGGGCATTGCGGATGGTGTAGATTTCCTCCACGTCCGCGATGGTGAAGGCACGCACCACCACGCCGCGGCGCAGCACATATTCCACCAGACCGTCGCGCTCCAGCTTGCGCAGGGCCTCGCGCAGGGGCGTGCGGCTGATGTGCAGGCGGTCGGCATAGTCGGTCTCGACGATGCGCTCACCGGCAGGGATCTCGCCGGTGATGATGGCATGCTTGAGAACCTCGTAGGCGATCTCGCGGATAGGGCGGCTTTCCATCATGGGCTGAAAGGGGATGGTATTCATCAGGAAGACTCCTTCGTATGCAGCGTATGTACAAAGTGCATTTTGTTTGCACTTTGGATACAATAATAATACAAAATGCAGCTTTTGTCAATATGCGAAAACGTTTTTTATGGGGTGACTTGCGTTGTGGATGACCTGCCGCGGTATTCATCCTTGATGATCTGCGCCATCTCTGCGGGGGATTCCCGACAGCCGCTGTTGAGCCAGCGCTTGATGATGGCGTTGAGTCCGGCGCGGAAGAACTCGATATGATAGTCGATGTACTCGCCGTGGAAATCAGCCTCTGCGCGGGAGGCATCATAGACTTTCACCTGATGGGCTTCGTCGTAGGCCAGTTTGAAATAGGTTTTGTAGAACAGCTGGTTCTGGTGGATGTGGGTAAACATCCGCAGGGCGCCGTCTTTGCCGGGATAAATGTGCTGGGCGTCGGTGATGAACTGGGCGGCGAAGTCTGCCTCCAGCTGATCGCGGACCTTATCGGCCAGGTCGTACACATCCAGGAAATTGGCGTAGAAGGTGGAACGGTTCAGCCCGGTACGCTTGCAGAGCTCAGACACGGTGACATCCTTCAGCTCCTGCGTCTGCAGCATTTCAACGAATGCCTTCTCAATGGCTTCGATGGATTCCCGGCGGTGCTTGTTGTTCTTTGTGTTCATCAGATTAACCTTTCATTAGAAGTGCTTTATTCCAACACTTCGGGTGATTTTGGTGGTTGAAAACCGGATTCGGACGGTATTATACTACACGTGCATTAAAAACACAACTGTTGTTTTAATGACGCCATACATGGAGGGATTCAACATGAAGAAGAGCAGCTATGTGGCCCTGGTGATGGGTACGGTGAGTGGTGTGATGTTTGCGCTGGGCATGTGCATGGCGCTGGTGAAGGAATGGGAAGCGCTCAGACAGGGCGTGATCGTCGGCGGCATTGGTTTGATCCTGGGGCTGCTCACACTGCTGGTGTGGCGTAGGATGGAACACAAGGAGCCCATCAGGCTCTCCGGCAAGGTGCTGGTGCGTGTACTGCTGGGCGTGGCGGCAGCGCTGGCGCTGGGGATCGGTCTGACCCTGTGCCTGGTGCAGGAAAACTATATCCTGGGGACGGTGATCGGTCTGGCGGGCATTGTGCTGCTGCTGGGCTTCATCCCCCTGGTGAAGGGCCTGAAGTGATGCAGCCGCGCACTGGGCTGGGCAAAAGGCTCTATGCGGACAGACGCTTCCGCATCGTATTCTTTGCTGCCGCAACACTGATCGTCAACCTGCTTTATGGCGTCGGGCATGCGATCCTTGGCCTGCTGAGCAGCTCCTGCTGGCTGCTGGTGATGGCGGTATACTACATCCTGCTGGGCGTGATGCGCTTCGGCGCGGTGTTGACGGAGCGCCGCCATGCCTCCGAGCGGTTTGTGATGCGTCTGTGCGGCGGCATGCTGATGGCGCTTGCCCTGGTGATGGGCGCGGCGACCGGCATCAGCCTGGCGGAGGACAATGCCGTTCCCCATGGCATCGTTGTCATGCTGGTCATCGCCATCTACACCTTCTGGAAGATGACGATGGCCATCGTCCATACGGTGCAGGCCCATCAAAGCGGCACGCCCCTGACCCGCACCATCCGCAACATCACCCTGGCCAGCGCCCTGGCGTCGCTGATGACGATGCAGCGCTCCATGCTGGTCTCCTTTGAGGGGGATATCACAGCCGGGGAGACGCTGATCCTCAACATCTGCACCGGCGGCGCGGTGTGCCTGCTGGTGTTCCTGATGGGGCTGAACATGCTTTTTGATGAGAAAGGATTTGAGAAAATGGCAAAGTCGAGGATTGTAAAGGTAAATGAGAAGATCGCCGAAGCCGCGGTTGAGGGCTACAAAAAGGTCGAGGGTGCGTTTGTCGGCGGCTATAAGAAAGTAGAAGAAACCGTCGTGGGCGCGTACAAGAAGGTTGAGGATAAATTTGTTGACCAGTACCTGACCCGCGACGGCGAAACCGTAGAGGAAGCCAAGGCCCGTCTGAAGGGCGAAAAGAAGTCCGAGGAATAAGGAAAACCGGGGTGCTCCGTGCGGAACATCCCGGTTTGTTTTTACTTGTTGACAGCAGCCTTCAGGGCATCGACGAAATCAGTCTGCTCCCAGGGCATGTTCTCCTTGCCGAAGTGGCCGTAGTTGCAGTTGGCGCGGTAGATGGGGCGGCGCAGCTGCAGACGGTCGATGATGGCGTTGGGGCGCAGGTCGAAGACCTTCTCCACCGCGGCGGACAGCACATCGTCTGCGACGACGCCGGTGCCCTTGGTGTCCACGCACAGGGACACGGGCTTCGCCACGCCGATGGCGTAGGCCAGCTGGATCTCACACTGCCTGGCCAGACCGGCGGCGACCACGTTCTTGGCCACATGGCGGGCGGCATAGGCAGCGGAGCGATCCAC
>JAFXDB010000037.1 GCA_017516305.1 Clostridia bacterium
CCGAGACCAGTCCGATGATGACCAGCGGGGGCAGCAGCGTTCCGCCAACGGCAGCCAGCATGCCTGGCAGCCCTCCGATGCGTCGACCGGCCAGGATGGCTGCGTTGACGGCGATGGGTCCGGGCGCCGATTGGGCGAGGGCTGTCATATCCAGCATTTCCTCCTCCGTCAGCCACTGCAGCTCATCCACCAGGCGCTTTTTCATCAGCGATACGATCACGAAACCGCCGCCGAAGGTGAAGGCGCTGATCATCAGCATGGAGGAGAAAAGCGTCCATAATCTGTGTTTCATCCGTTCCTCCGTCAGTCAAGGGTGAAGGTAAAGCGACCAGCCTCGCAACCGTTGATGAGGTATTGCACGACATACTCACCCGCCGGCCAGGCGTTTGCGCCAGCGAACTGACGGTATTCGGCAAAGGCGTTGCTCATATCCGAGAGCCACAGGTCGCTTTCAGCGTACTCCGGCATGAAGATATAGGAGGAATCGTAACCGAAGACATAGCCCTCCGGCGTGCGCAGGAGGATCAGCAGGGGGTTATCCTCGATGGTTTCATCGACGGTGTATGCGTCCTCTGTCTGAAAATAGAAAATGGTGTTTTCGTCGTTGAGCACATCCCGCGTGATGGGCTGTTGGGGCAGGAAATCCTTGGTGAAGCCGTCATAGCCGGGTTCGCCGGGGGTGACGCTCAGACGGAGGTTGCGGAATCCGTGCTCCGTCATGGGCTGGGGATCCGGTGGGGTCGCCAGCACGCTCTGCCCCTCTTGCTCGGGGTAGAGGGGGGCCGCCAGGCGCTCGCTGCTGCAGATGACCCAGATGAGGGTCTTGGCGCCGGGAATGGCCGGGAGGGCGGCGCTGGTGCTGCCGTCGGTGACGGTCAGGCGGCTCATGTAGGGGTTACACAGGGCGGAGAAACAAACGGTGTAGACTGGTTTTTCCGGGAGCACGACGCCTGTGGAGCGGCTCCAGTCCACCAGATATTCTCCCTGTTCCCAGCGGACTTCCACGTCCAGCAGGATGGCTTCGTCATCCAGTCCGTCGCCAGCCAGGCAATAGTTCAGGGCGTAACTGTCCAGCGCGACATACATCCCTTCAGCTTCGCCGTGCTGGGAGACGGTGATGCCCGCCAGGCCGCCGTCTGCTCCCAGGAAGATGGCGCCGGGCAACAACCCCTCGCCCGCCTGCATCAGCAGTCCGCCAAAGCCATCGACAATGGTAGCCAGCACCTTGCCGCCCGGCCGCTGTACCAACTGGCCTTCCGGCGTGGCGCCCAGGAGCAGGTTGATCACCTGGCTCTCCTCGGCGGAGAGGGGCAGAGGGGCGGCGGCGCTCTCTGTCGCCAGTCCCAGCAGAATCAGCTGTGTGCCGGCAACCTGTCCCTTGTAGGTAATGCGATGCTCGCCATCCGTGCCGATGGCATACAAGTCGCCCTCGGACCAGCAACCCTCCGCCGTTAGCAGGGCTTTCTTCGTGCCGAAGAGCACGCCGCTGCCCAGGGTGCGGTCGCCTTCCTCCGTCCGCTGCACGATCTGGTACAGCGCAGAAGCGTTCTCTGCCCGGGCGGGCAGCATCGCCAGGGTCAGCAGCAGCGCCAGGGTCAGGCTCAGGATGCGTTTCATCATGGTGATTCCTCCAGCGGCAGGGCCGCGTCAGTCCAGAATGGTTTGCGTGTTCACGTCAATGACGCCGCGGGCAGTCAGGCGCAGCGTCGGGATCACAGGCAGGCTGGCAAAGCTCAGGGTCATGAAGGGATCGATGCCCGGGGCCGTGCCGCGCTCCACGGCTGCCTGCTTGCAGGCTTCCAGGGTCGCGTCAACCTCCGCCAGCGGCCGGTCGGTGATCAGCCCGGCCAGGGGCAGGGGGAGTTCTGCGATGATGCGGCCCCCCTCGGCCACCACCATGCCGCCGCCGATGTCCCGCAGGTGGTTCACCGCCGTCACGATATCTCCGTCCGTCACGCCGCAGGCGATGATGTTGTGGCTGTCATGGGCGACAGAGGTGGCGACTGCGCCCCTTTGCAGCCCGTAGCCCTTCACATAGCAGGAGGCCACATGGCCCGTGGCGTGGTGGCGCTCGCAGACGGTCATCTTCACAATGTCCTGCGAGACGTCCACGCCGTCGGCGCGGCCCAGGTTTTCCGTCACGATCTGCCCCGGCACCAGGCCGATGAGGGGCGCGCTGCCCAGCTGCAGCTGCGCCAGAGTCAGGGGCGGCATATGGACCGTATCCGTCACCCCGGCCAGGATGTCCGGGTCGATGGCGGGTTCCTCCAGCAGCACCTCTCCGCCGCTGTAGACGCACTGGCCGCGCTTGAAGACCATCTGCACATGGACGTTTTGAAGGTCGTCCAGGATGACGAAGTCCGCCAGGTACCCCGGGGCGATGGCGCCCTTGTTGTTCAGCAGGAAGTAGCGGGCAGCGTAGTGGCTGGCCACCATGATGGTCAGGATGGGGTCCGCGCCGCGGCGGATGGCCTGGCGGACAATATCGTCAATGTGGCCCTTGTGCAGCAGATCGCCGGGGTGCTTGTCGTCGGTGGCGAACATGCAGCGGTGGGCGTAGCGCGGGGTCAGCAGGGGCATGAGGGCGTCCAGGTTCTGGGCGGCGGTGCCCTCGCGGATCATGATGAACTGGCCCTTGCGCAGCTTCTCCAGGGCATTTTCAAAGGTGTCGCACTCATGGTCGGAATAGACGCCGGCGGACATGTAGGCGTTGAGGGCCTTGCCGGACAGCCCCGGCGCGTGGCCGTCAATCTTCTTGTGGTAGGCTTGGGACACCACGATTTTCTCAATCGTCTGCCGGTCGCCCATGAGGACGCCAGGATAGTTCATCATCTCCGCCAGGCCCAGCACGCGGGGATGATCGAAGTAGGCGTTGATGTCCCGCCAGGACAGGGGCGCGCCGTTTTCCTCCAGGGGCGTGGCAGGCACGCAGGAGGGCAGCATGAAATGCACGTCCACGGGCAGGCCCTGGGTGGCGGCCAGCATGTAGTCAATGCCGCCAGCGCCGCAGACATTGGCAATCTCGTGGGGATCGGTGATGACAGTGGTGGTGCCGTGGGGCACGACTGCCCGGGCGAAGGAGGAGGGCGACACCAGGCTGGATTCCAGGTGAATATGGGCGTCAATGAACCCCGGCGCGACGATCCTGCCGGAAACGTCCACCACGGTTTCGCCCTCGTAATGCTCGTCCATGCCCACCACCAGGCCGTTGGCCACAGCGATGTCCCCATGGTCGATTTCTCCGGTGAAGACGTTGATGTAAGCGGCGTTGCGGAGCACCAGGTCCGCCTTTTCCTGTCCCAGCGCCACGCGGACCAGCCGCTGCTTGCGCCGCACCTTGGCTGCGATGCGTTCTGCCTGCGTCTTTGCCTGTGCCATTGCCGTCAGCTCCCTTCGGTGGATGTGTTTCCATTATACATGATGCAGCGGGGATTTGTAAACTTCCTCCCGGGAAGAAAGGTTTCTGCAGCTGGCCCGGCATGCAAAAAGCCGCACAGCGCGTGGCCGTGCGGTGAAGATCGGTGCTGAACTCAGAGACAGAAGAGGAAGAAGGGCAGGCCGATGGCCGCGCCGATC
>JAFXDB010000038.1 GCA_017516305.1 Clostridia bacterium
AAGGGTTTGTTGATGGTCTGAGCTCCCTCCCGGAGGGAGCTCTTTTTGTCTCCCCTGCTGCACTTCAAAACCAGCTACAACAGGAGATCAAGCCGCAATAAGCCTTTAGCTCCCTCCGGGAGGGAGCTGTCGCCCGCAGGCGACTGAGGGAGAACGCGGCACTCACTGCTCCGTCTACTCGCCAAACAACAGTCAAGCCGCATTTCCAGCCCAAAGGCTTTCTCCAATTACTTCATTTCCTCCACGGCCGCCTCTTCCGCCGCCAGCGCCTGCTGGAACTTCGCGGTGTAGGCGTCCAGACCGGCAGCATCCTCCGTGTCGGGGGCAATGGTGGAGCCCGCCGCACCCGCGAAGACCTTCTCGTTCAGGTAGGTTTCCAGGGTCTCGCCGCGCTTGCCGTTGGCACGGAAGGCAGCCAGCAGCGCCATGCCCCAGGGGCCGCCCTCGCCCGCGGTCTCCATGACGGAGATGGGGGTCTTCAGCGCGTCTGCCAGCACCTTCTGACCCGCGCCGGGGGTCTTGAAGTAGCCGCCGTGGCCCAGGAGGGAATCAATCTGCACGTTCTCCTCCACCAGGATGTCCATGCCGATCTTGAGGCTGGTCATCGCACCGGCCACCAGGCTCCGGGCAAAGTTCTGGAAGGTCAGCTTCGCATCGGGCATGCGGACCATCATCGGACGGCCCTCGTCCAGGCCCACCACGGGCTCGCCGGAGAACAGGGGCACATTCACCACGCCGCCGCAGTCCTTATCGCCCTGCAGGGCCGCGTTGAACAGGTTCACATAGATGTCATTCATGGATACATCCAGCTTGCAGGCGTCCGCGAAGCCCTTGAGCATACCGGCCCAGGCGTTGATGTCGCTGGTGCAGTTGTTGCAGTGCACCATGGCCACGGGCTTGCCGGTGGGGGTGGTGACCATGTCGATCTCCGGGTAGACCTTGCTGAGCATCTTCTCCAGCACGATCATCGCAAAAACGGAGGTACCGGCGGACACATTGCCCGTGCGGGCCGCGACCGCATTGGTGGCGACCATGCCGGTGCCCGCGTCTCCCTCGGGAGGCGCCATCAGCGCGCCGGCCTCCAGCTTGCCGGTGGGATCCAGGAGCTTGGCGCCCTCGGCGGTCATCACGCCGGCGTCCTCGCCCGCGCCCTGCACGGTGGGCAGGATCTGGCGCAGCTTCCACTCGTAGCCCTTCACCGCTGCCAGGGAGTCCACCAGGTCGATCATCTTCTGATCATAATCGCACTTGTCGCTGTCGATGGGGAACATGCCGGAAGCCTCGCCCACGCCCAGCACCTTCTGGCCGCACAGCTGCCAGTGCACATAGCCCGCCAGGGTGGTCAGGTGGTCGATATCCTTCACGTGTGCTTCACCATTGAGCATCGCCTGGTACAGGTGGGCGATGGACCAGCGCTGGGGGATGTTGAAGCCCAGGAGGTCGGTCAGCTCGGCCGCAGCCTCGCCGGTCATGGTGTTACGCCAGGTGCGGAACTCCGCCAGCTGCTTGCCATCCTTGTCAAAGGGCAGGTAGCCATGCATCATTGCAGACACGCCGAAGGCGCTCAGCTTCGTCAGCTCCGCGCCGTACTTCGCCTTCACATCGGTCACCAGGTTGGCATAGGCGTCCTGGATACCGGCCCAGACGTCATCCAGGTGGTAGGTCCACACGCCGTTTTCCAGGCGGTTCTCCCAGGTATGGTCACCGGAGGCGATGGGCGCGTGATCCTCGCCGATCAGCACGGCCTTGATGCGGGTGGAGCCCAGCTCAATGCCCAGAACAGCCTTGCCAGCTTCAACGAAGCTCTTGATGCATTCGATATTCACAGGTATTTCCTCCTCATGTATGTCACTCTATGTCCGTCCACCGGGCAGCATGCTGCCCTATTGCTACATTATAGCATGTTTGGATACGGTTGTCCACAAGGAAATCTGCAGCCGCCCATCACTCAGGCGCATTCCTGTTCCGGCTTCAGTCCTCCCACACGCCCTCCAGCCCATCAATGAAGGCAGCCAGCTCCTGCGCCATCACGGCAGCCTCGCTCCCGCGGATGTGCCCCGGGGTGCCGCAGCCGTTGTTGGTGTAAAGGAAATGGTGAATGCGGGCATCCTCCCTGCGCAGCGCCTGGCAGACGTCGTCAATGGCCCTGTCCCAGTTCTCATGATGCCCCAGGATGGTCGTTGTGCAGACGATGTGCGCCCGCGGGTATTTTTCCCTCAGCTGCAGAAGGAAGCGGCAGTATTCGCTGCGCCAGTGAACCGCTGCCGGGCCGTCGTATTCCTCCGCCATGACATTGACGGGGTTGTGATCGTTCTGCCCGATGGCCACCACCACCACATGAGGCGTGTAGCGGCTGAAATCCCAGGCCGTGGGCGCGCCGAAAGGCGGGTAATAATTCACCTTGTCCCAGGAGGACGCCAGGCCAATGTAATCCGGACCGTAGAAGTAGCCGGCACCGTCCAGCAGCGCCATGCCGCCGGTGGCAATGTCGTGCAGCTCGGCATTCAGCAGACGCGCCGCCTGCCAGGCGTAGCTGAGGTAGCTGTTGGAGTACAGGCCGTTATGCCCCTCGGGGTCGGGCTGACCGCAGGCAAACTCCGCCTCGCTGACTTCCCCGGCGGACACGCTGTCCCCGTAGACCTCCATCCGGCGCAAGGGCCGGGGCGGCAGGGGCAGCAGCTGCGCGTCGGCAGCCACGGCCATCCCCGTCAGACGACAGGCATGGCAGCAGTCCTGGCGCTTGAAGATCAGCACATCATTTTCATCCGCCGTGAGCAGGTGGCTCAGGTCGATGCACTGCTCCCCCTTGACAAGGAGGATGGCCGTCTGTACGCCGTTGACGACCACGCCCAGGCGATTCTCATAATACGAATGCAGATTTTCCAGCCCGACACGCAGCGTCCGGCCGGTAACCCGGAAGGCCAGGCTGGAGCATGGGTAAATAAAGAAGGGCTTGTCCGGCTGCTCCCAGCCGATGCGGCCGGTATAGCGCAGCAGGGGATCGGTCATGGGAACAAGCTGCTCACCAGAATGCACAATCATTTGATTTCCTCCTTGCCGGGTGCTGACGCAGGGAGACACCAGCGCGCCTCCACGCGTCAGCATCCGGATGTACCGGCTTCTGAAAAGCCCCCGGATACAGGGTTTGCTCCTGCATCCGGGGGCCGGGATTCATGTCAGCTGCGGATTGGCTGAATTAGTTGCCCATCAGGCGATCCAGCGCATCCTGCACCTGCTGCTTGTAGGTCTCCTGGAACTGAGCGACGGTGTAGGTACCGTTGATCAGGCCGAGGTAGTCCAGCTCGAAGCCCAGGTTGGCGGACATCTCGTACATGGACTTCTCGCCCATGGACAGCATGATTTCGAAGTTCCAGTCCTGGATCTCGATGTCCTCGGAGGTGGAAGCGTACCACCAGCCCAGAGCCTCCTCAGAGTCGCGCAGGGAGGTGTCGCCCTCGAACCAGTTCAGGATGTCGTACAGGACGTTGAAGACCAGCTCGGGATCCTCAGTGCCCACGGGGATCATGAAGCAGGAGTTGTTGGCAACCTTCTGGCGGTTGGTCTCGAAGTCACCGTTGGGGCCGGAGGGCCACTCGATGAAGATCATGTCAAAGTCCAGAGAGGTGATGGAGGGATCCTGAGCGGGGTTGTAGTCCTTGTTGGAGTCCAGAATCCAGGCCGCATTGGGGCAGAAGGCAACCTTGCCCTCGCGGTACAGGAAGCGGCAGACGTCCCAGCCGTTCTCGGCGGGGATGGGGTACATGACGCCATACACCAGGTTCATGTCCTGCACGAACTGCAGCACCTCGGCAACCTCGGGGGAGGTCAGGTTCTCGGTGGGGTTGGCAGCCACGTAGGTGCCGTTGGACATGTACATCTGGGGCATGTAGTCTCCCGGCCAGCCGCCGAAGCCATAAACGTCGATGACGCCGTCGCCGTCAACGTCCTTGGTCAGGGCAATGCAGTACTCCAGGAACTTGTCCCAGGTCCACTCGCCGCGCTCGGCCAGATCACGGGGATCCTCCAGGTTGGCGTCTTCGATCATCTGCAGGTTGAAGGACAGGGGGTAGGTGGAGCCCACCATGTTCTCCTTGCTGGCAGCGCACAGCAGGGACACAGCGCCGTTGCCGGTGTCGATGTAGGTCATGATGGGATCCTCGCCGGTCAGGACGGGGTGATCCGGGGGCAGCACGTCGCGCATATCGACGGCATAGCCGTTGGCAACGGCGGGAGCGCCGATGGCCAGCTCGACCATGTAGATGTCAACATCGGGGGTGCCGGCCATGATGGAGGTGTTGATGGACTCCTGGGCGCCGGCATACAGCATGTTGATGTACTCGAAGGTGACGCCCCACTTCTCCTCAACGCGGGCGACGTTGGCGAACATCAGCTCGTCAATGGCGGAACCGGCAGAGTCGGGGTTGTCGAAGATGGACTCATGGGTGGAATCCCAGTAGAGATCCCAGGTGGTGGCGATGAGGATGTGGCGGGGCTCTTCGGCGGACGCGAAGGATGTCATGGACAGCAGCATCGCGATGGCCAGAACCAGAGCGGCAAACTTTTTCATAGCTTGTCTTACCTCCTGTTTTTGTTATGGGAAAAATCGCTCAACCGCATCTCCGCCCCGCTCATACCGGAGCGGAGATGCAGCAGGAAACCAGGGGAAGGAATGCTCTTACTGAGCCTGGGCAACGCTCACAGAGTAGACGGTCCAGTTGCCGGAGGCCTCGCACTGCATGCGGGCGCCCCAGGTGGAAACGTCCTCGCCCAGCACGGCGGCCATCTCGTCCCAGGTGATCTGGGCGGTCTTGCCATCGGTGTCGGCGTTCATCATCTCAACGCGCATCCAACCAGCCGCGGAGTCGGGGAAGACCAGCCAGATGTCGCCGGACTCAGACTCGTAGGAGATGGTGACCACGCAGCCGGGCTTCAGGGCAGCCAGGATTTCGGGGGTCATGTCGAAGCCGGTCTGGCCCCAGGCGCTACCGGTGCAGGCAAAGCCGGGGAACTCAACGATCTCGGTCAGGCCGGCCAGCTTGTTGACCTTGCCCACGTTCACGGAGTAGACCTCCCAGTTGCCGGAGGCCTCGCACTGCAGGCGGGCACCCCACAGGGCCTTGTCCTCACCCACGACCTCAACGATCTGCTCATAGGTGATGTAGGCATTGTTGCCGATAACGGGAGCGGACATCATCTGCACGCGGCTCCAGCCAGCGGCGGCGTCGGGCAGGACGATCCACATGTCGCCGGACTCGGACTCGAAGCTGATCTCCAGCGCGGTACCGGGCTGCAGGGCGTCCAGCACTTCGGGAGTGAAGTCAAAGCCGTTCTGGCCCCAGGCGCCGCCGGTGCAGGAGAAGCCGGGGAACTCGACCTTGTTGGTCAGGGTCATCTTCTCGGTGGGCATACCAACCTTCACGGAGTAAACGGTCCACTCGGAAGAGCCCTCGCACTGGAACATGGAGCCCCAGGTGGTGGGATCCTCGCCGCAGCCAGCCACGAACTGATCGTAGGTGATCTGCGCGGTGGTCAGAGAGCCGTTCTTGGTGGCAGCACCCTGCGCAACGCGGATCCAGCCAGCGGTGGCCCAGGGCATGACGACCCAGATGTCGCCGTCAGCGGACTCGTAGGAGATCTCCACCACGGAGCCGGGCACCAGGGCAGCCCAGAACTCAGGGGTCATCTCAACACCAGCCTGCGTCCAGGCGCCGGCGGAAACCGCCATGCCGGGCAGCTCAACAGTGTTGGTCAGGATGGACAGGTTGGACATGTCCGCCTCGGTGTTGGCAGACACATACACCGCGCTGGTATCCACGGGCAGGATGTTGCCATCCGCATCGTAGAAGGTCAGGTTGGTGATGTAGATGTCGCGGGGCTCCTCACCCGGGAACTTGCCGGACTCGGAGTAGGCGTCGGCTTCCTTGGTGATCATGATGTACTCACCCTGGCCGGCGGTGAAGGCGGTGCTGAAGGTGACAGCAGCGTTCTTCGGGTTCTTGGTGCGCAGATAGACGGACCAGTCATAGGCATTCTTGGCCAGGTCAGCGCCGGTGAAGGTGTACACCTTACCGGAGGCGGCATAGAACTTGCCGTCAGCGCCCAGCTCAACGCCGATGTCAAAGGTCATCTTGGCCAGCTTGCTGAAGTTTTCACCCAGCATGCCTTCGACGTTCAGCGCCACATAGGGCACCTTGGCCTTGACGTCCACGCGCAGGGCGTAACCGCCGTTGTACTCCACAACGGACAGCTCGCTCTTGTCGGCGTTGCCGGCAACGGTGTCCACGCCCGCAAAGGCGTAGTTGCCGTCAGCGAAGTTGACCACGTCCACCAGGGTGGCGGGGGCTTCCGCCAGGCCGGCCACGGGAGCCAGCATCATGGCGACGCACAGGATCCAGGAAAGAACCTTCTTCAATTCGGTAACCTCCTTTTTCGTCCCTCTCAGGGGACCTTTGGCACATTGGGTAACCAGACGCAGAGGAAAATCCCTGCCTCTATTCCACGGGAGATTCCGCTCCCGTCGAAATCGGTATGAAACGCGCCAGATGTGCCATCTTCGTTTTTAATGATAGCACAGATGGGGCTGGCGCGTCAACTGCCGGGAAGGCAAATACGGTACTTTTCGTGTATCGAAAAGGTTTTCGTACCGCCTATGCCCCGCATCCGGAAAGCCCCCGGCAGGCTTCCCGGACATTGGGCATCGGTTTGTCCGCAGCCGCGTCAGCCGACGATACCGGAGCGCTCCACGCCCTCGACAAAGCGCTTCTGCAGCACCAGGTAGATCAGCAGGATGGGCAGCATCACCAGCACTACGCCGGCGTTGACAAAGAGCTTCTGCAGGCGGACGCTCATGATCTTCAGGTTGGCGGCCACGTTGTTCTGAAGCGTGGACAGCATGCGGGCCAGCAGCGCCTCGTTGGGGATCTGGAAGAGCTTGGCGTAGAACATGTCGTTGTACTGCCAGACCAGGGAGAACACCGTGACGGTGATGACCGCCGGAATGGCATTGACCAGCATGATGCAGAGGTAGGTGTAGGCCGTGCCTGCGCCGTCCACAAAGGCCGCTTCCTCAATCTCCTTGGGCAGGCCGCGGAAGAACTGGTTGAAGATGTAGATGAACAGACCCGAGCGCAGACCCACGCCGCAGGCGCTGAGGATGTACATCGGCCAGGTGGAGCGCATCAGCTCCATGGATCGGAAGGTCATGTACTGGGGCAGCATGATGGTGTGCGAGGGCACCACGATCATGACCACCACGCAGGCGAAGAAGAACTTCTTGCCCGGGAAATCAAAGCGGGCAAAGCCGTAGCCGACCATGGAGCAGATGAACACCTGCAGCAGGGTGTTGACGATGGTGTACAAGAGCGTGGAGGCCAGGGTCGCCGGGTACTTCAGCTGCTGGAAGGACACAACGTAGCGCTCCACCGTGGGGTTCATGGGGATGGTGAAGACCATCGGGTTGGCCGAATCGGAGTCAGAGAAGAAGGACTGGCTGACGATGCCGATGACCGGGCTGAGGATGACGTAGGAGATACCCACGATGAGAATCACCTGCAGAACCGTCAGCAGCAGGTTCTTGCTCTTCTTCACCGCCGCGCCCTTGCGGTCTTCAAAACGGGGAGAATTGCGAAATTCCAGCCACTTATCCATGATTTTCATTTTGCTTTTCCCCCTTCCTTAATTGTAGTAGAACGTGCGCTTGGACATGAACCACACCACCAGGGCCAGCAGCGCACAGGTGATGACCGAGGAGATGACGCTGAAGGCAGAGGACAGACCGTAGTTGCCCTCGGTGAAGGCGGTGGTGTAGGCCAGGTTGACCACATCGCTGCGGCTGAAGGCGTCCACGATGGTGTAAATGGTGTTGGTGATGATGTGAGGCATGACCATGGGGAAGGTGACCTTCCAGAAGGTCTCGTAGCCCGTAGCACCCTCGATCTTGGCCACCTCGTACATGGAGGGGGTAATGGACTGCAGCGCCGCGATGAACAGCACGATCTGCACGCCCGAGGCCTTGATGATGTCGCTGATGCGGCCCACGGCGCCCACCACGTAATCCAGGACGGAGGTGGGCAGCGCCAGCTCGCCGAAGAGGGCGATGAAGTACTGCATGTTGACCGCGCTGCCGCTGGAGGCCGCCTCCGCCATTTCCGCCGAGGTGCTGGACAGGCCGCCGGCCATCATCTGCGCCGCGTAGCTCAGGGTGCCGGAAATGGCCTCGGAGTTGAGCAGCACGGGCAGGAAGAAGATGGCGCGCACCAGGCCGCGGCACTTCATCTTGCGGTTCAGCAGCATCGCCACGAACAGGGAGAAGAAGATGATCAGCGGCACGTCGATGACCATGTTGGACAGGGACGTTACCAGCGTCTGCTTGAAAGTGCCGTGGCCGGTGAAGGCGGTGATGTAGTTCTGCAGCCCCACAAAGTCCAGCGTATAGCCGCCGGCCGGGGGAACGGTCAGGGTATTCAGGGAGAACTGAACCGTCATGTAAAGGCTGCGGACGTAAAACAGCACAAAGCCGATGAACCAGGGCAGGATGAACAGATAGCCGTTGCGGGCGCGCCGGCCTGCCATGGTGAGATGCAGCTTCTTCATTCGTTCACCCCTCCCTTCACAAAGTAGCTCATGGGCTCGACGGTGCAGCCGTCCGCCTGGGCGGCCTCACTGCCGTAGTTGATGTAGATGGACACGCCGTTGGAGTAATCCACGCGCACCAGCGTGGCGGTGATGACCTCGCGGTTCACCATGAAGGCATTGCTCACATGGCTCAGAGCCCCGTTGACGAAGGCGTAATTCTCCGCCGCGTCCTCCGCCCAGCTGTCAAAGGTGGTGGAGTAGTACTTGTTCAGGCCCGTGTACTTCATCTCCGTCGCCGCCTCCCAGGTGAAGGTGTAGCGCAGGGACGCGCCGTACTCCACCATTTCCAGCAGCGTACGCCGGGTGCTGTCGGTCGTATAGGTGTTCATGGGCTGACCGGTATAGTCGATGCAGCCATGCACCACCATCTGGTACAGCGGGATGGTCTCGTCCACGATGAAGTACTCCGTGGCATTCAGGGGCGCGCCCAGGATGTGCTTCACGCCGGAAAGAGCATACAGGTTGCCGCCGGAGATCATCAGGCTCCGGCCAGTCTCCTTCAGCACCTCCAGCTGGGAGACGACCACATCCAGCGCCTCCTCGCGGTTGATGATGCCGGTGCGCTTCTTGTCCGCATGCAGCTCCCAGCCCAGATCCCGCAGAGAGATGCCCAGGCTCTCGTCATAGCTGCCGATGGCCTTGGTGAAGCCGCTGACATAGTGGGGCAGGAACTTGGGGCTGAGGAGGTTGAAGATGTTCTCCGCATACCCCAGGGAGGCCGTGCGGCGCAGATTGGTGGGGTTGGTCTCGCCGAACTGGACGGCGTAGCCCGCGCCGTAGTAACGGGAGGACTCGGCGCTGATGTTGTAGCGCTTGGAGATGTAGGTGACGTTCTGGAAGGCAACGTCCAGGTAGATCTCGCCATACGCCTGCATCGCCTCCGCCAGGGCCATCAGGTCGGACTTGCCGCCCAGCTGACGCAGCACCTTCACCCGATCCGCCACGTCGTGATGGTAGCCGCCGTTCATCCAGCCCTGGAAGTTCATCACCTGATTGGCAATGCCCAGCGCCTTCAGCTTCCCGGCCATTTCACCCGCCTGCTCAAAGGTGGTCATAGGGGTCACCTGCAGGTGCTGCACGCCCATGGTGTGGGCCGTTTCCTTCACGCCGCCGATGACATCATAGTAGAAGGGAATGTCGCCGCCCTCCGCCTTGGGGGTCAGGACGCCCCGGGCGATCAGGGTCTCGCGGTAGTAATTCGCCACGCCCGTGTAGCCTGTGTACTCCGGGGGCAGGAAGGTGTAGCGCACCGCCATGGGATGTTCGTAGAAATTCTTCTCCACGATGGGCAGGTCCGCCGTTTCGCCCGCGCCGAACATGGCCAGCTTCTCGTCGCCGCGAATGGTGAAGATGGCAAAGACGTTGTTGTAGCCGTTGTTGCGGCCGGACACGTCCGCGACGATGTTGGCAAATGTCTCGCCCTGCTCAATCTCAGCCAGCACCGTGCTGTCCTCGCGGCAGATGGCGAAGATGGGCAGGCGCACGCTCTGCAGGTTCTGCGTCTTGGTGTACTCCGCATCCACCAGGTCCATATCGTAGACATACTGGCTGTACTGCGCGTTGGTCTGCTTGCCGTTGTTGAAGCGGATGAGGCTGCCGGAGCCGTTGGGCACGACCATATAGCCGGTCTCGTCCGTCCCGGCGGCTGCAAAGTAGGGGTTGAGCTGGATGCGGTAGATCATGCCGCCGCCGCGCTCCTCCAGGAGCTCCACCGGCACGGTGCACAGGACGGAATCGCCCTCCAGCGTCCAGTCCAGCGCCACGGTGAAGCCCAGGGTCTCCTCCACCTCAACGCCGCCCAGCTCCTGCCAGTAGTAGTACTCCTCCTCCGTCAGGCCCGCCTCCAGGAAGGCGTCGGACACCTTCTTGCGGGTACGCACCGCCATCATCGAGCCCTTCTCGGACATGTAGTAATTCCCGTCCTCGCGCTGCTCATAGAAGGAGTTGGCGCGGCCGTAAATGGCCTCCTGCAGATCCTCCGGCACGGCGGCAAACAGCTCGTCGAACCGCTGGGCGGACAGGTACTCGGGGATGTAGTAGATCGTCACCTTTTCGCCCAGGTCGTAGATGAAGCGGACGCCGCCGGGGATGGACTCCACGCGCATCTCCCCCAGATCCACCGCATCGGCAAAGGTGGAGAAGCTGCCCGTGGTCAGGGCTGCGTTGTAGTAATCCACCATCACCTGGCTCTTGAGGTAGCCGCGGTTGACCTTGTTGGCGACCTTGTCCTTGTCCGCCTGAGGCGGGTTGGACCAGGTCGTCACGCCGGTGCGCAGGTCGTACACGGCCACAGCGCCGGTGGCGGGATCGCAGTAGAGCTTGAGGATGTCGTTCTGCGCCACCAGGGCGTAGCCCTCCACGGAGGGCTCGGCGTCCTCCAGGGCAGTGAAGGCGCTGCCGGCAGGGGCCGTGTCATGCTGCACGACATACTGCCTGTAGGTGTTGTTGAACTGATAGCGCAGCAGGTACCAGGTCAGCACCGCCGCCGCCAGCACAACCACCGCCGCAATGGCGATGACAAGCCATTTCTTCCACCCGTTGGTCACGGGTGCAGCGGGCGAGGCGTTCTTTGTTTTCTTGCTCATTTCGTCGTCCCTCCCGCTTAAAATCTGAAGATCAGTTCCGTGTAGATGCTGGCGAAGAAGGCCACCACCTGACCGATGAAGTTGGTCAGCAGCATCACCAGGAAGATGATGATGAACACCGCCACCAGGGTCAGCAACAGGGTCAGCAGCGTCTTGCCCAGGGTGTAGTTGTGCACCTGCATGATGCCGGTGAGGGCCATGAAGA
>JAFXDB010000039.1 GCA_017516305.1 Clostridia bacterium
AGGTCAGCCGGGGTACAGCCGCTGCCCTCTGCCAGGGCGGCCAGCAGGGCGCGGGTCTCGGCGGTCAGCACCTCGGGGGAGAAGAACTGATGCTCCGGGTAGAAGCCCTCCAGGTGGTGAAGCAGCTGGGTCAGCTGCTCCTCCGGGGGCAGCGAGGTATCCACGGCCAGCCGGGGCGCGCGGGGGATGGCTGTGCGAGCCGCGGCGGCGCGGGGCTTACGGGGCGCGGGGGCCTCCAGCACAGGCGCGGGCGTGTTTTCCGCGGCGGGCGGGAGCTCGGCCTCGGGGAGGGTGGGCACCGGTGCGACGGCTTTCTCTGCTGCCTCGGCGGGGGCTGGCATGGCGATGACGGGCGCAGCGGCCTCTGCGGCGGGCACGTCAGGCGCGGACACGGGCGCATTGATGACAGGCGCGGCGGCTTCCACGGCGGGCGCGGCTTCTGCCATGGCAGCTTCCAGCTGCGCGCCGGCGGCGGCGATGCGTCCGGTCAGGCTTTGCTGCAGCTGACGGTTGGCGTTCAGCTTGCTGTTGATGCTGTCGATCTCGGCCTTGAGCAGCATCTTCTTGCCCAGCTGCATGAAGCCCAGCTTGCTCATGCTCTCCTGCGCGGTTCTGAGCTGCTGCTCCAGATCCTGCTGACGCCTGACGGCGGCGCGGTGCTGGCGGTTGAGGTCGTCCAGGGTGGTCTGCAATGCGTTGGTGGACATGGTATCCCTCCGTATCATCGGGGTATATAATGGGAAAACAAATTGAGGTACAAATCAGGCGTACCAGCTCTCGGGGATCCGGAATTCCCCCAGGCAGATATCGTGGCTGGCCTGCTGCCACAGGCGCATCACGCAGTCGGTCATGCGGCGGCAGTCGCAGACGTAAACCGTGGCGTTGCCCAGCGTGCCGTAGGTCACGGCGCCGCAGTGCTCCAATGCGCGCTTGTAGTTGGGGTAGTACTCCGACAGACCCACGGAGATCCCCTCGGTGTGGTGGGGATGAAAATCGGGCACGGTGCAGGTGCGGCCCTCCCGGTCGGTGACGGTGACGGCAAAGCCCGTTTTTGCCAGACGGTTGGGGATGTCCATCCGCTCGTCCACGGCGTGGAGGTAGGTGTTGCGCTCGTGGCCGACGCCCAGCAGCAGCACCTTGCCGCCCAGCTCGTACAGGCGGCTGAGGCAGCCGCCCATGGGGGTCGGGGTGGCGGACTTCTCCTCGCCCTGCGCATAGGCGATGGCCCGCGCCCTGTCCCGGCAGAAGATGCCCAGGGAATGGGTGGGGTGCAGCGTGCGCACTGCATCCGGGCGGAAGGCGGCCACCCGCGCCAGCGCGCCGATGTTGGGGACGGTGGCGCGCACGTCGAAATGCGGGTTGGCGGCGTTGACCACGGCCCAGGTGTGGGTCGGGATCAGCAGCATGCCTTCGCAGAGGTAGTCCTTCAATGCGTCGATGAGCCCGTCTGCGCCGCCCTCAATGGGTCCGGCAGCGCGCAGGGCGGCGTGAATGGTGACGATGTCATCATGCCTGATGCCGTTGCTTTCCAGCAGATGGAAAATGTCTTGCTTTGTGATCATGACAGCTCCTGAATTGTCTTTTCCTGTATTTTACCATATGATTGGCCGCGGCTCAACCCCCTTGTGCAGGAGAAATGCGCACTTTGACTGTATTTTTGCAGATTTTCGGGGAATTCATGGCATCACAAAAAGTACCCTGGGCAAAAATCCTGAAATATACCCTGAATATGCGCGCTTACAGGAGGGATTCCGGCAGATGCTGGCGGATGAAGGGCGTCCACCGGTCAACGATCTGTGCGATGCCCTCCAGGGAGGGATGCACCATGTCCTGGGAGATGAACTCCGGCCTGTCCAGCAGCGCCAGACCGTCGATGAAGTGCATGCGGCGCTCTGCGCAGCGGCGGACGATGGCGCGGAAGCGATCGGCCTTGCTCTGGTCGCCGTTGAAGTGGAAGATGGAGGTGGCGAAGACAGGACGGCCGTCATCCCCCAGGATGCCGGTGAAGGCGTCCACACGGGCCTCAAACTCCTTTTCGTCCATGCCCAGCATGTTGATGCCCATTTCCAGCGTGGCCACATCCCAGTCCCGGCGGCTGACGAGCCACTGGGCGATGGCGCGGTCACAGTGGGCAGTCCCTGCAAAGCCGCAGTTGAGGTAATCAAAGCCCAGCTTCTGTGCAATGCGGAAGGGGTAGGTATAGGGAGAAGCCAGGGCCAGGGAGCCGTGGGTGATGGAGGAACCGTAGCAGAGTAGGGTGTGTTTCGGGAGCATTTCCTGCGGCGGGGGCGTCACATCCCCTTCGACGCCGTGGAAGATGATGTTGCCATACGGCAGCACCAGCCGCACCACCTGCGGGTCAAAGGGAAGCCTGGCTTCCCGGCTGATGCGCTGCATCTGCCCCGCATTTCCGGGTTTGGTCAGGCGCAGGGTGGTCACGTCGTCGCGGATGATGAAGGAGGACTGCTGCCAGCCGCCCTGGAGGGAGCCGTAGTACAGATAGGCCATCTGCCCCTCGGCAATGGGCTCCGACCGCAGGCGGATGGTCACCCCGTCGCCCTGCATCAGGAAGCGCAGCTCGATGCCGGTGGAGTAGGCGGCGCTGCGGGTCTGCAGCCCCTCGTTGGCCTGGGCGCGGACGTCCTCCGGGACGCGCCAGAGGCGGTAGCCGTCGGCCAGGGGTTCAATCTGGGCGACATTGTGGAAATCAATGTTCTGAAAGATCATGGTGGGCCTCCTGCGTTGGATTTTGAGGAGACATTCGCGCAGGGGAGGGCATTTTCCTTGCAGCCTGTGAAAAATGGGGATGCAGAGAGGAAATTGTGTGCCGGAAGTCCCCAAATATACCCTGTAAAAAATGATGTGGACGGGCGCGGCTGCATCTGTTACAATGGTAGGCAGAAATACAGAGGCGAGGTGCGGCAGATGAACGCATGGCAGACATACTACCCCCGTCCGCAGCTGCGGCGGGACAGCTTCCTTTCACTGTGCGATGATGGCTGGACGCTGAACGGGCGGCCGATCACGGCGCCCTTCCCGCCTCAAAGCCCCCTGAGCGGCTTCGGCGCGCCGGTGGGGGAGCAGCTCCATTATGAGAAGCGCTTCACCCTGCCGGAGGGCTTTCTGGCGGCGGGGCAGCGGCTGATAATGCATCTGGGCGCGGTGGATTATCAGGCGGAGGTCAGCATAAACGGCGTGCATGTGGTCAGCCATGAGGGGGGCTATCTGTCCTTTTCGGCGGATGTGACAGATGAGCTCATCTCCGGAGAGAACCTGCTGGCGGTGGACGTCACCGACCGCCTGGAGCGAGACACGCCCCACGGCAAGCAGTCAAAGAAGCCCGGCGGCATGTGGTACACGCCCGTCAGCGGCATCTGGCAGAGCGTGTGGCTGGAAGCCGTGCCGCAGGTGTACATCCGGGGCGTGAAGATCGTGCCTGACCTGACTGGCATTGACCTTACGGTGGACAGCGATGCGCCTGCCTGCCGGGTACAGGTGCTCCTGGACGGCGCGGAGGTCGCCTGTGTGTCCTTCCCGCTGACGGGAGACACGCAGCGGGTGGAGATCCCCAACGCGCACCGCCGGCTGTGGACGCCGGATGCGCCCTGCCTGTATGATCTGGTCATCCGCGCCGGGGAGGACACGGTGCGCAGCTACTTCGCCCTGCGGACGATCGGTATCTGCCCGGATGCGGGGGGCGTGCAGCGCGTGTGCCTCAACGGGCAGCCGATGTTCCTCAACGCCGTGCTGGATCAGGGGTATTTCCCCGGCGGCATCTATCTGCCGGAGGAGCCGGAGGAGTATGAGTGCGACATCCTGCGCATGAAGGCGCTGGGCTTCAACATGCTGCGCAAGCACATCAAAGTGGAGCCGGAATGCTTCTACCACGCCTGCGACCGGCTGGGCATGCTGGTGATGCAGGACATGGTCAGCGGCGGCCCCTATTCCTGGCTGATGGATACCGCCCTGCCCACCGTTGGCTTCAAACGCACGCCCCATCTGCCCAAAACGCGCCTGTGGAAAACGCGCTTCGAAAAGCAGGCGCGGGAGACGGTGGCGCACCTGCACAATCACCCCTGCATCGTGGCCTACACCATCTTCAACGAGGGCTGGGGCCAGTTTGAGCCGGAGAGGATGTACCACACCCTTCGCGGCGATGACCCGACCCGCTTCTACGACGTATGCAGCGGGTGGTTTGCGCCGAAGGAGACGGATGTGGACAGCCTGCATGTCTACTTCCGCAACAAGCGCCTGCACCCCGGTAAGCGCCCCATGTTCCTGAGTGAATGCGGCGGCTATGCCCGCGCCATCCCCGGGCATCTGTGGAAGCCCGACGCGGATTACGGCTACGGCAAGACCGACACCGCGGCGCAGCTGACTGCCGCCATCGGGCAGATGTACCGGGAAATGGTGCTGCCCGCCATCCCGGAGGGCCTGTGCGGCGTGGTCTACACCCAGCTCAGCGACGTGGAGGAGGAGATCAACGGCCTGTACACCTACGACCGCCAGGTCTGCAAGGTGGACGGGGAGGAAATGCGGCGAATCCTGAAGGCTGCGGAAGAACGATTGAAGTAATTCGGAATTCGGAATGCGGAATTCGGAATTGAGAATGAAGAACGCCGGGCGGCACGCTCCATGAGGGCATACCGTCCGGTGTTTCGTTATGTTGTAAGGGAACGGGAAACACAAACCAAATTCCGAATTCCGAATTCATCATTCCGAATTCAAATCATTCCACTACCAGCGTCGCGGTGACCTGGGCCAGCTTGGGATCCAGATCCATTTCCTCGGTCATGTCCAGGTGGGGGAAGCCGTCGGCGGCAAAGTGGACGCGGCGGATCCCGGAGGAACGGGGGCCGAAGCCCTGGCGGCCGTCCTCGGTGCGGATGCCGGGGCGGGCGTGGTAGGTGTTCCAGACGAGGCCGTCATCGTCGGTGACATAGGCATTGTGGCCGGGGCCGTACTCGCCCGGAACGCTGCGCGAGGTCAGCAGGGGGAAGTTCTCCTTCCGCCAGTTGGAAATGTGCAGGGGGTCTGCGCCTTCCTCGATGGACAGCAGGCCCACGGCGTAGGTGCTGTCCACCAGCGCGCCGGAGTAGGTCAGCAGAATCCGCCCGCCGTGATGCAGCGCGAAGGGGCCCTCCACCACGAAGGTATGGTTGTTTTCCCAGCCATAGGAGGGGATGGCCAGCACCATCGGGTCGCTGAGCAGCTGCCAGGGCTTTTCCGGGTCGATTTCGGCGATGTATAGCCATGCGCCGGTGTCCACGGGGTCGAACTGACGCTGCGACCAGACGGCGTAGAGACGCTGCGCCGACCAGAACACGGTCATATCCAGGGTGATGCCCTTGTCAAAGAGCATGCTGCCGTCCTTCTTCACCACGCGGCGGGGCATCTCCCAGTCGTCGGCGCAGGTGGGGCTGCCGCCGGGCTTCAGGGCCATGACATGGCTCTGCTCCTGCCCGAAGGGGCCGGGGGTGCCGGCGTGGAAGATGAACAGGCGGTCACCGAGTATGTGCATTTCCGGCGCCCACAGCAGGCTTCCCAGATGGGGATACATGCTGGTGTTGAGGATGCAGGTCTGCTGGGCGGTGACGAGTCCGGGGATGCTGTCCGCCTCGCGGATGAAGAGGGTGTGATTCCCGTCCAGGTCGTTGGTGGAGATGAAGTAATACTTGCCCTCCCAGCGGCAGACGGCGGGATCGGCCTTGCTCCAGGCCATGGGGAATTCGTAGCGGTCCTGGTGGATGCGGCCGCGCAGGGGATAGCGGCCGGGCTTTGTCCAGTCCACGCTTCGGGTATCCCAGTCCACGCGCTTGAGCACCATGCTGCCGTCGGAATAGGCGGCGATGGCGCGCACGGCGTCCAGGTCGGCAGGGGCAGCGCAGACGATCTCTTCCGGCACGGTGTTCGACACGTTGACAGGCGTGGTGAAGCGGGTGCGCAGGCGCTTTGCCTCCTCCTCCGTGATGTCCACGACGCAGGAGGGAATGCAGCCCTCCGGCAGGTCGAGGCCTGTCAGGTCGGGCAGGGGCAGATGGGGGCAGCTTTCCAGCAGCTCCTGGGCCTCCTCGTCATCGTAGGGCAGGGTGACCAGCTCGTCAAAGAAAAGCAGGTCATCGCTGGCGAAGCGCAGCAGGCAGCCGTTTTCGTCGGCGTCCTCGGAGCTGTCGGCCTCGGTGCGGTTGGCCAGCAGGAGCCAGCTGCCGTTCTCCCGGTGGGTCAGCCAGGGGTCTTGCAGGCTGTGGGGATGGAGGACATTGTCAGGCCCGGGCGCGGCGTAGGCATAGACGATACCGCTGTTGTGGTTCAGCGCTGTGCACACGCCGTTCTCAATCAGGGCGAAGTGGACGCTGTGGGCCAGCTTGGGAGCGTAGATGTCCTCGTGCAGGGGCTGGCGGGTGTAGACCAGCAGCTGGCAGGGGGCGCTGCCGGTGTAGCGGGGGACGTTGCGCACGTATTTTTCATCCTGCGCGGCAAAGCCGGTCTTGCCCCAGAAGGGTTGGCTGTTCCCGACGGGAGAAAGGGCAAGCTGTTCAACGCCGCGCAGGCGCATTTCACTTTCCAGGCTGCGCACCGCGTCGTGCCCCAGTCCCTGACGGCGCTTTTCCGGGTGGATGCGCAGGGCCAGGAGCTCTGCAGACTTCCCTGTGATGCGGCAGCACAGGAAGCCCACGCATTCGCGCCCCTGCATCAGCTTGCGCAGCAGCAGCGTATCCGGGGCCTGCACCAGGCGGGTGCGCAGGTCGGGGGCGTCAAGGGGAGAAACCAGCAGACCCGTATCGCGGATATAGCCCTCCGCCATGCGGCAGAAGAGCGTCCAGTCGCCGTCCCAGGTCATCGAAAAGGGGGCAAGGTGAAGCATGATGAATCCTCCTGTGGGGGTGAATTCGGAATTCGGAATTATGAATTAGGAATTGGTGTGGATGATGCGTGGTGTTATTGTAGCATATGGTGGTGGGGTTGGTAAAGTGATTTTTCGGCAGCATGCGTACCCCTTGCTTGCTTGACACATGGCGGCGTCTGTGGTAGAATCGGGGTAACGATGAGAAGGAGGTGAGCGGTATGTTCGTTTGTAAAGCCCGGCACGGAGCGATCTGCCGTTCACAGGGGGTGCGTTGACGCAGCAGCCCTTCCCTTTGACATGGCGGAAATACAGCATGCTTCGTGGCACGGGGCATGCTTTTTTGCTGCGATGATAAGGAGAAAGGAAAATGATGTATACGGATACGCTGATGACGGACATGACGGACGCGGCGCTGCAGGAGGCATTCCGCGCCTACTACGGCGAGCTGGGCGTGCAGGTGACCAACTGGGAGGGGCTGTTCGCGGAGATCAGCGCCTCGCCGGACTGCCTGTTTGTCCGCCGGGATGAGACGGGCTCGGTGATGGGCTTCCTGCTCTTTGCGGTGACGGAGGCGGCAAGCGCCGGCCGCGGCTTCTTCACGACGCGGCTGGGCTGCATTGAGGAATTCTGGGTCGCGGAATCATATCGGGGACAGGGGCATGGCGCGGCGCTGCTCCGGCTGACAGAGAAGCACTTTGTCCAGCTGGGCTGCGCATACGCCATCCTGACCACGGACACGGCGCCGGGCTTCTATGAGAAGCAGGGCTACAAACTGCAAAGAGGGATCACGGCAAAGAACAAAGCGGATGTGTACCTCAAGGCGCTGACATGAAAAAAGGGGAGCCTCCGCCGCGCAGGCAGGGGCTCCCCTCGTCATCTGTCAGGCAAAGAAATCCGCCGCTGCGGGGCACTCCGCCAGTACCTCGTCCTTCGTGAGGATCCGGTAATGCTCGTACATGAACTCCGGCACGCACACGCAGCTGCAGAGCATCGCGCCCTGGCTGCCGGGGACGGGCCGCGCGCCGAAGATGGTGCCGGCTTTCATCAGCACGCAGGGCTGCGCGCCCTCGCCCAGGCCCATGCGCTCCACCTTCAGCGCCTCGGGGTGACCTTCGGGGTAGTGCCACAGCTCCACGTCGAAGCCCGCATGCCAGAGCCAGTACTCGTCCGCGTCCAGGACGTGGAAGTCGCTGACCTCACCGGCGTCCAGCATGTAGTAGATGACCCCGTGGGCGGGGCGGGTGCCGTCGGAAACAAAGCCCTCCCTGAACAGCTCGCGGAAGGCGCCGCCCTCCACGTGGGGGGCAAGACCAAAGCGACGGATCAGTTCGTCAGCCGTGTATTGCATGAAAAAAGCCTCCTCCTGGTTGATGCTGTATCTATTGTAGCGCATCGGACGCACTTGTGCAAGCCTGTTTCCTGTGCTATAATGGGCAGGAAAACCTGTCAACGGAGGTATCGAGGAATATGCTGCGCAAGATCGCGTCCTTCACCATCAATCACGACACCCTGACCCCCGGCCTGTACATCTCCCGCGTGGACGGGGACTGCGTGACCTACGACCTGCGCTGCAAGTGGCCGAACCGGGGCGACTTCCTGCCCCAGGCGGCTCTGCACACCATCGAGCATCTGGTGGCGACCTTCGTGCGCTCCTCTGATATGTCCGATCAGGTGGTCTACTTCGGCCCCATGGGATGCCGCACGGGCTTCTACCTCATCATGCGCGACGCGGTCACCCATCAGCAGACCCTTGACCTTGTGAAGGCGGCCTTTACCTTTGCGGCGGCCTTTGAAGGCGAGATTCCCGGCGCGAAGCAGATCGAGTGCGGCAACTACCTGGAGCATGACCTGCCCGGCGCGAAGGCGGAGGCCGCGGCCTATGCCCGCGTGCTGGAGAACTGCACCGTGGACAAGATGACCTACCCCGCGTAATGACAAGGAGAAGACATGAAGATTGCGATGATCGGCGACCTGCACGGCAATTTTGTGGCCACGCAGGCGCTGGAGAAGGCCCTTGACAAGGTTCAGCCGGACGAGATCTGGTTCCTGGGCGACGCGGTGGGCAAGGGCCCGCAGAATGTGGAGACCTGCGACTGGGTGCGGCGGCACTGCACCCTGTGCGTGGGCGGCAACTGGGACTACGGCATTGGCGGAAAGGAATTCGCCGAGGACGGCTACTTCTGGGCACAGCTGGGTGAGGAACGTTTGCACTGGCTGAACAGCCTGCCCCGGGAGGCGGAGCGGTGGATCTCCGGCGTGCGCTTCCGGCTGTTCCACGGCCGCCCTGTGACGCCCCTCATGTCCGCCCAGACGGACAAGGACGTCTTTTCCCAGGCCTTCCACCCGGATGGCCGGGACTACACCGGCATCATCTTTGCCGACAGCCACCGTCCCTTTGTGCGCACCCTGCATGACGGCTATGCCGTCAACACCGGCAGCGTGGGCAACAGCCTGGGCGTCAACCGGGCCCACTGCGCGATTGTGGAGGGCGAGATGGACGGGCAGGAAGCAGCTCCCCTGGCGATCTCCATCCTTTCCGTCCCCTACGACAACGAGGCGGCGGCGGAGATTGCCCGTCAGGACGTCAGACTCCCCCACCGGGAATCGTATATCACCGAGGTGCTGACGGGGGTTTATTCAAGGTAACATACAATTGGTTGTGCTGTGCGGCCCCGCTTTCCAAGGAAAGCGGGCCGCCCGTTTTTGGTTCTTCATGTTTTATTTGGGAATGAGCAAACCATGTAAGTTGAAAGCCGCTTTCGCCCGCCGAAAGCGGCGCAAAGGCGCTTTTTCCTATTTGGAAAAGCTAACAGAGCTTTCCCCCCCGTCCCCCTCTTACCCCTGAGATGTCGGAAAGGCGGCTGCATATCGGGGCGGCGACGGTGCGGAGGGTTGCTTGAATGAATCAGAACGAGGGCGCACCCCTCCGCAAAGACGCCGCATCTTCCCCTTCATGGCTTCGATGCAGCCGCAAAGCTGGGAAGAGAACAACTCCCTCTACTCATTCATATCCCCGGGTTTTCCGTGAAGAGACAAATTTTCTACTTCCCCTGGAAAAAATCCCCCCTTTCCTGCGTCTATATGGACGAAACACCGGTGAATCCACGTCATACGCACACAAAACCAGGAGGAACCAACATGAATGCAGAGCGATCCCGCGGCGGAACGGAAACGCGGGACAATCGGGAGAACCGTGAGGTTTGCGAGAAAAGGCTGGAGGGCTGGGTGCGGGCATACGGCACGGCCATCCTGCGCACATGCTTTGTCTGCCTGTCGGACAGGCAGGCGGCGGAGGACGCCATGCAGGAAACGTTCCTGAAGGCCTGGAAGGCCATGGACAGCTTCCAGGGCCGCAATGGCGCGGGGGAGAAAACCTGGCTGATGCACATTGCCATGAATGTGTGCCGGGACATGCAGCGCACGCGCTGGTTCCGCCATATTGACATGCGGCGTGCCCTGGAGGACATTCCCCAGGGAGTAGCGTCCGTGCTGCCGGAGGACAGGTCGCTGCTGATGGACATCATGTCCCTGCCGGATAAGTACAAGCAGCCCATCATGCTGTACTACTACCAGGACATGACCATCGAGGAAACGGCGGAGGTGCTGTGCATCAGCAAGTCCACCGTGCACAGCCGCCTGCGCAAGGCTGAAGGGATGCTCAGGCTGGCGCTGAAGGGAGGTGACTGCTATGTCTGAACAGGTGAAGAATGCCATTGATACGGGCCTGGGCGGTCTGTATGTGACCGAGGGCGACGTGGCGGTCATCCTGCGCAGGGTGCGCGGCGCGGAAACGGCGCGCGGGGCGGTCCGGCGGAGGATGGCCTGGCGTCCGGCGCTGGCCCTGGCGGTGGTGATGCTGGCGCTGGTGGCAGCGGTGACGCTGCGGCTGACGGGCGTGCTCCCGCCGGAGGGCTCGGGCGTGCCGGATTTGCACCCGCTGACCCAGCCGGATGCAGCCTCCACCGAGGTGCCTGCCGGATTTGTGCCCGTGGAGCGCGAGCCTGTCATCCTGGTGGACGAGATGCAGGCGATCCGCCTGGCGGAGGAGTATGTCCACCAGCAGCACGATGACACCGTTGACCTGCGGGACGGCGCGGACTATGACATTCAGTGCGAATACCGCGCGGAGGACGGCGGGCTGCGGAATCTTTACCGCGTGCATTTCCGGTGCCTGACCCTGGAGGGAACGGATTATGTCGTCAGCGTATCGGCGGAGGACGGGGCAATCCTGGCCTGCGAGGTGACGCGCGGCGCACAGCCCGGCCACACGGCCTGGGAAATTTACCGGGGATTTGCCCGCATTTGCGGGTCGGACCGCCGCGGCTGGACAAATGCGCAGCTGCGGGACTACTGCGCGATGCTGAAAAAGGCAGCCACCGGTTCCCTGCGCTGGGAGGACTACCTGTACCTGCTCAGCAGCTATCCGGATGTGGCGGAGAACGCCATGACCCGCGAGGAGGTCATCGCTGCGGTGGAGGATGACCTGGACATCCTCCTGTACGAATACGACAGGCAGTTTTCCGCCATGCCCCGCTGGACGGACGCGGAGCGCATCGGCGGCCTGCGGGCCCGCTACATCAGCGCCTATCCCAATCCCGTGTGGCAGGTGGCGGCGGATCAGCGCGTGGTGAACCAGGACGGCTATGAAACGGTTCGCACGGTGCTGATCGAGGTGGACAGCGTGACCGGCGTTGTCGGGCATGTGGAGGCGGTGGACGCGTCCTGTGCGGCCTGGTACGAGGGCTTCACCCGCGCCACGGTGGACGCGCTGACGGCCACCACCACCAGCGGCGACGGTCACCCGGGGCTGACGGACGAGGAGCGCAATGCCATCGCTGCGGCCTATGTTGCCCAGCGCTGGGGCGAGACCCGCGACATCAGCGATCCGGCCCTGTTCACCCTGGAGGAGGGGCCCGGCAACCCTGCGGGCATGCAGGTGCAGCTGGGGCTGACCTACACCAGCGTAGGCGAGGGCGACGTGACCCAGTATGTGCTGTGGATAGACGATTACGGCGTGGTGCAGGCGGCGAACCGCAGCATCACCCCGGCGGGCAGGGAGCCCTTCACGCCCACGGCCCCGGAGCTGGACTGGACGTATGACTGGCTGCTGGAATGTCAGCTCAGGGCGGCTGCATCCGGCGACCTTTTCGACCCGGCGATGCAGGTGTTCCTGCGCACCGCCTGGGTGGATGAGCGCAGCGGTGGCCTGTACAGCAACGCGTGTCAGGCGGTGTATGACGCCCTGGGCGTCCGCGCTGCGACCGGCCTGCGGGGTGTGATGATCGACGCCGAGCCCCACCCGGTATGGAAGCTGGCCTTCGAAAGCGACCGGGGCGAGTACCTGGTCGAGGTGGACAGCGTGACCAACGAGGTGCTGAACATCCTGCAGGTGGAGGGCCTGTATCAGAGCTGGTACCTGCCCTTTGTGCTGACGGCGGACCTGGAGGCTGCGGGTGTCGCCATCCCGGAGGATGCTGCGCCGGCGTACTCCGCTGGCGTCTCCCATGACACGGCAGATGGCATGCGCGTGGATCACCTCTATATCCGCTTCAAGGCGGTATACGGCCCGGACATGCTGCAGTGGACGCAGGAGCAGCTGCGGGCTTTCCAGCAGATGGCGGTGCTGAGCAGCGACTACGACTACGACCTGGGCGTGATCTGTCTGCGCAACACCGTGTACCCGGACATTCCGGCCAATGCCATCAGCCGCGAGGAGGCCATGACCAGCGCGGCGGCGGGGATCGGCCTGGGCGGCCCGGAAATGTGGGAGCTGTGCGGCGCGGTGCTCATCGGCACACCGGAGGACAGCGCTGCCCACGGCACGCCCGTATGGAAGGTCTGCATGCGCCACACGTCCGGCAGCTTCTGGTACGCGGAGGTGAACTGCATGAGCGGCAAGCTCTACCGGCTGCATCAGGATGCGGCGGGTGCGGGCAGCCCCGGCGCCTCCTACGACTACGGCACCCCGCAGAACCTCTGGTTCCGCGATATCGTGCTGGAGGAGACCATCGAGGACTGCGAATCCGTCTGGGTATGCCGCGGCAACGGGTGAGTGGAATTCTTAATTCGTAATTCTTAATTGGATGAGGAAAGCCGGGCGGCTGCTCCCTTTGTGAAAAAGGGGAGGGCCGTCCGGCGGTTTTGTGTGCGGAATCATGAAAAGCAACAAACGGTGAGTACTCTCAATTCCTAATTCATAATTCCGAATTCATCTTACAGCAGCTTCAGGTACAGCGCCTTCATGTCCTCCACGGAGGTCTCGCGGGGATTGCCGGGGCGGCAGGCGTCTGCATAGGCGGACTCGGCCAGGAAGTCCAGGTCGGCGGGGTTGACGATGGCCTTGAGGTCGGCGGGGATGCCCACGTCCGCAGAGAGCTGCTTCACGGCGTCCACGGCGGCCTTGCGGTACTCTTCCACGGTCATGCTCTCCACGCCCTCAACGCCCATGGCGGCGGCGATGTACTTGTATTTATCGCCGGTGACGGGGGCGTTGTACTCCATGATGGTGGGCAGGAGGATGGCGTTGGCCACGCCGTGGGGGGTGTCGTACACCGCGCCCAGGCAGTGCGCCATGGAATGCACGATGCCCAGACCCACGTTGGAGAAGCCCATGCCGGCCACGTACTGGCCCAGGGCCATGCCCTCGAAGCCATCGGCCTCACCGGCCACGGCGGCGCGCAGGGACTTGGCGATGATCTCAATCGCCTTGAGGTGGAACATGTCCGTCATGTCCCAGGCGGCCTTGGTGATGAAGCCCTCGATGGCGTGGGTCAGGGCGTCCATGCCGGTGGCGGCGGTCAGGCCCTTGGGCATGGTGGACATCATGTCGGGATCGACCACGGC
>JAFXDB010000040.1 GCA_017516305.1 Clostridia bacterium
ATGTTCCTCCTGCTGGCGCTTCTCCTGTGCGCCACTGTCGCCTGCGCGGATACGCTGACCTACGAATCCGACTTTTCCCGGGGCACCGATGGCTGGTACGGCCGCGGCGCTGCGGTATTCAACACCAAGGAAGGTCTCTTTGTGGGCGGACGCACCGCTACCTGGAATTCCCCCGGCCGTCCCTTCAAGCTGACCGCCGGCAGCACCTATGAGATCTCGGTGGAAGTGAAGCAGACCGTCCTGGATTCCGGCCGCTTCATTCTCTCCTGCGAACATGCCCGCAACGGCGAAACCACCTACGAAAACCTCGCCTCCGCCAACGTTCCCAAGAACGAGTGGACCACCATCTCCACCACCTGGGTACCCGGCGATTATGACACCTATGTCCTCTACGTGGAAGGCGGCGAGGCGAACACGAACTTTACCATCCGCAACTTCACCCTCTACGGCGGCGCTCCTGTCCCCAAGGCGGAAGCCGAGCGGAAACCCTTTGTTGCCCCCGATACCGCTGAGGGCCTGACTGCCTATTTCGACGCCCTCACCCTCAACGAGAGCTACAAGAAGGCTGGCAATGGCAACCCCCTCTTCACCCAGCGTTTCGGCGCCGATCCCGGCTATCTGGTCTGGAACGACCGCCTCTACATCTACACCACCAACGATGTGATCGAGTACAATGCCGATGGCAGCGTGCGGGAAAACAGCTACGGCCAGGTCGACAAGATCAACTGCATTTCCTCGGATGACCTGGTCAACTGGACCGACCATGGCGCCATTCCCGTGGCCGGGCGCAAGGGCATTGCCACCTGGGCCAGCAACTCCTGGGCCCCCTGCGCCGCCCATAAGGTGGTCGACGGGCAGGACAAGTTCTTCCTGTACTTCTGCAATGGCGGCAATGGCGTGTCCGTGCTGACGGCGGATAACCCTGCCGGCCCCTGGACTGATCCCCTGGGGCATGGACTCATCACCCGCTCTGTGCCAAACTGCGCCAACGTTCCCTGGCTCTTTGACCCTGCAGTCTTTGTGGACAAGGATGGCACAGGTTACCTTTACTTCGGCGGCGGCGTCCCCGATGGCATGACGGCCAACCCCGGCACCATCCGCTGCGTCCAGCTGGGCGACGACATGCTCTCCCTCGTGGGCGAACCGCAGGCCATCGACGCCCCCTACGTCTTTGAGGACAGCAGCATCAACCGCATCGGCGATACCTACTACTACTCCTACTGCTCCAACTGGAACACGGGCGGAAACAAACTGGGCCTGGAATCCGGCGCCATCCAGTACATGACCTCCGCCAATCCCCTGGGCCCCTACACCTACATCGGACAGGTTTTCGCCAATCAGGGCCGGTTCTTCGGGCTCTATGGCAACAACCACCACAGCATCCTCTGCTTCCGCGGCGAATACTACCTCGCCTACCACAACCGTCCAGTGGAACAGGCTATGGGTATCACCGGCAACTACCGCAGCCCGCAGCTTGACCGGCTGACCGTGAACGCCGACGGCTCCCTCGCGCCCGTTACCGGCACGATGAAGGGTATCGCTCAGCTGCAGTCCCTGAACCCCTACGCCCGGGTGTCGGCCCAGACCATGAGCCGCCAGGCCGGCCTGGAAGTGACGGGCTATGCGGATACCACCCTGACCGTTGCCACCACCGGCGACTGGCTGCAGGTATCCGGCGCTGACTTTGCCTCCGGCGCCAGTGCCTTCACCCTGATGGCCGGCAGCGAAACCGGCGGCGCCGTCCGCGTGACCAGCGGCAGCGAAAAGGGCGAAACCCTGTGCGAGTTCCTCATTCCCGCCGGCACAGCCATGACCACCTTCACTGTGGACTGCGCCGATCTGCGCGGCCTGCAGGATGTGTACCTCGTCTTTGCTGGCGACGTCAGCTGCAGCTGGTGGCAGTTCACGCAGGCCCAGTGACGAGCATTCCGGCAGAATCCCAGCCACAGCAGGTTGGCGGTTCCCGGATCCGGTCTGATTTCAGGTGCATCCCGCACGGACAGGACCATGCTGGCGCAAAGGCTCCTGGATCAGCCGAACACCATTCCGATCGACGATTGCTGCCCGGTAGCCGTCCCCTTGTAATTCCCCATCCATCAGGAGCGCGTCATCCTGCCACCCGGGCGATGGCGCGCTTTTTCTTGTGCACGCAAAAGGACCCGACGGAGCATCGTCCGCGGGTCCCTGGTTCAGAAGTAGTGGTTCATATCGGAAAACCGGCGGCAGAAGAGCCGCTCCGGGTGCAGCGTCAGCTGAAGGGGCGGCAGGTCTTCCATCCGGCGGATGGCCTCCTGCAGCGCATGGAGGGTTTCCTGGCCGTAGCAGCCGGGGCGGTAATAAGCCAGCGTCACATGGGGCGTAAGCCCCCACTGCAGCGGTACCACCGCATGGAAGCGCTCGTACAGCACCATCAGCCGTTCACAGTCCGCCTCTGTCTGTGGCGCAAAGCCCATCACCACGCTGGTGTTGACCATGCTGAAGGCGTGGGTGCTCACCACCTGTACCGGCGGCGTATTCTCCTGGCGGATGGCCTGCAGCAGGTCCTCCGCCTGCCGGATTGTCCGGGCAACCCTGGCGGAAACGTCCGGCAAGTTCGTTCCGCTGATCAGGTCGTGCAGGGTCAGGTGGAAGCTTGCCGGTTCCAGCGGCTCGGCCAGGCAGGGCGCGCACAGATGGTGCAGCAGCGTCTGCCGGTGCGCCAGGGCCAGCTTCTCTGCGTCCGTCAGCCCGTAGATGACCGTACTGCCATGGAAGGGCCGCAGGGAGCCGTCTGGCGCCACCTTATCCGTCAGGCTGGCACGGGTGACGAGATCGCCTGCGTGGGGCAGGCTGTCCTGCTGGAATTCGTCCACGCGGGCGTGGAAGTCGTAGAGGCTTTCAGGCATTGTCTTCCTCCCGGATGATGGTCAGCAGTGCCTCGACATTCTCCTCCGAATACTCGACCTCGGCAGAGAACATGCGGGCAAACTCAACACAGTCTGCCAGGG
>JAFXDB010000041.1 GCA_017516305.1 Clostridia bacterium
ACAGGCGATGGGCGATGGCGATGATGGTGCGGGAACCGGCGATTCCGGCGATGGCAGTCTGGATCTGGCGCTCGGTTTCCACGTCCACGGATGCGGTGGCTTCGTCCAGGATGATTATGGGCGAGCGGCGCAGTATGGCGCGGGCGATGGCAACGCGCTGCTTCTGTCCGCCGGAAAGGCGCAGGCCGCGTTCGCCCACCAGGGTATCGTAGCCGTCGGGCATGGCCATGATGTCCGCGTGGATGTTGGCAGCCTTCGCAGCAGCCTCGATCTCCTCGCGGGAGGCTTCCGGCACCGCATAGCCGATGTTCTCGGCAATGGTACCATTAAAGAGGAAGGTATCCTGCAGCACAGGTGAAATGTTGCAGCGCAGGCTTTCCAGGGTCATATCCCGGATGTCCTTGCCGTCGATGAGGATGCGGCCGGAGGTCGGCTCGTAGAAGCGGGAGATCAGCTGGGTCAGCGTCGTTTTGCCCACGCCCGTGGGGCCCACCAGCGCCAGCATCTTGCCCGCGACGCAGGTGAAGGACACATCCTGCAGCACAGGTGACCCCTCCTGATAGGAGAAATCCACGTTTTCAAAGGTGATGCTGCCCGCCACGCGGCCCACATCCACCGCGCCTTCCCTGTCAGCGATTTCAAAGGGCGCGTCCAGGATGGTCATCACGCGCTCCGCACCGGCCAGGGCCTGCTGGGTGCTTTCCAGCAGATTGGCAAGGCCCGCCACCGGGCCGTAGAACATGCCCAGGTACAGCATGAAGGCGACGATATCCGCCACAGGCAGATTCGCCGTCATGGCCAGATAACCGCCGAAGCCCACCACCAGCACCGTACCGATGGAGGAAACGAACTCTACCGACGGATGGAACACCGCGCTGATGCGCAGCGCCGTCAGCATGGCGTGGATGTGGTCGAAGTTCTTCTCGTTCACGCGCCCGGCCTCGTAGGTCTCGCGGCCGAAGGACTGAATCTCATGGACGCCGGAAATGTTGTCCTGGAGCTTGCCGTTGAGCTCGCCCATCTTCTACTGGGAGATGCGGAAATAAGGCCGCACTTTTTTGGCAAACACAAAACCGGATGCCAGGATCAACGGCAGCGGGATGGCTGTTACCAGCGCCAGGGTCGGGTTGATGGTCAGCAGCACCACCACCACGCCGACGAAGGTGACCAGGTTGGTCAGGATGTCGGGGATGATGTGGGCATAGAGGAGCTCGAAATCGCGGGTATCGTTGACCACGCGGCTCATCAGGTCACCGGTCTGCTTATCGTGGAAAAAGCCCAGGTGCAGACGCTGGAGCTTATCGTAGGTCTTGGTGCGCAAATCGCCCACCAGGAACCACGCTGCCTTGTGGGCCATGTAGTTGGAGCCGAAGCGGAACAGAATCCGCAGCAGGTACAGCCCCACCAGCGCCGCCGTCATCCATAGGATGCGCTGCATCTCCATTTCCGTCACGCCGCCCTCCACCAGGCCCGTCATGCCGGACAGCACCTTGGGCGCCACCAGGTTCACGCCCGTCAGGCACAGCGTGGACAGGATCGCCAGCACATACAGCTTCTTGTACCGCAGGGCTTCGCGGCTGAGCTTCAGCAGGATCTTCATGCTACTTCCTCCATGTTTATCGTTGCGTGTGCAACCATCATGCGCATATTGTATCACAGTTTTCCACGCAACGCAAGCCCTTCCCAGCGACACGGAAGAACCGCCCTGCATCAGCAGAGCGGCAGATGATTATTCATTTCCTGCGTCAAAGTCCGCTTCCTCTGCGGCCTTGGGCTTGACGAAGCGCGCCACCAGGACGCTGACCTCAAACAGCAGGAGAATGGGCACCAGCAGCATCGTCTGGGACACCACGTCCGGCGGGGTGAGGACGGCCGCAACGATGGCGGCGGCCAGGATGACGTACTTGCGCTTTCTGGCCAGCATCCTGTGGTTCGTCAGCCCCATACGGGTGGTGATGTAGAGCGCCACCGGCAGCTCAAAGGCCAGGCCAAAGGGCACAACAAAGCCGAAGAGATTGTCGATGTAGGAGCTGAGGGTGGGCGTCATCATGCCGAAGCCCTCGCCCATGGAGAGGAAGAACTCCACCGTGAGCATGTACACCGCGCCATAGCAGAACACCACGCCCGTGATGAACAGGCCCACGCTGATAAGCACGACAGCCCAGAACGCCCGCTTTTCATGGGCATAGAGCGCCGGGCTGATGAAGCGCCACACCTGCCAGATGATGATCGGGCATGCCGCCACCAGAGCCGCAATGAGCGATACCTTCAATTTGGCCATCATGCCCTCAGAAAGCTGGGTGAAAATGATGGAAATGCCACGTGCCACCAGCGGCTGCTCGATGAAGTGCATGATGGGATCAATCACCAGGCAAAAGATGGCGACAAAGGCCACCAGCACGGCAGCAACGCTGATGATCAGCATGTTGCGCATGGCCATGAGATGCGCCATCAACGCCTGTTTCTTTTCCGCTTTATCGGTCATGGGCTTCACTCAGCCTTATCCTGGGCATTGTCGTCCTTTTCAGGCTCGTCATCACCCTTGAGCTCCTTTTTGAAGCCACGGATCGCCTTGCCCAGCGCAGGGCCGACGCCGGCCAGCTTGCCGCCGCCGAAAAGAACCAGGGCCAGCACAACAATCAGAATGATCTCCCAGATACCGAGTCTGCCAAACATAAGCTTTCTCCTTCACTCACCGGTTGCCCGGTTTATTCCTTTTCTGCGGCAGCCTTGATTTCCGCTGCCGTACGCCGCATGTCAACGTCAATGCCCTCGGCAATGGCGCGCATTTCATCCTGGGCGGCGCGCACCTCGGCGGACACGTCCGCCTCCTTGACAGCGCCCTCCACCTCGGTCTTGACCGCCTTTACTTCCGCCTCAATCTCGTCCAGCCCGAAGTCATCCCTGAACTGGTTGACATAGGCCTTCGCCTTCTTGATGACGCGGGCAAGCCAGCGGGCGACCTTCGGCAGATCCTTTGGGCCCACGATCAGGAAGGCGACAAGCAGGATCACCAGCAGCTCCATCATACCGATGTTGAACACCGTTTCCGCCCCTCCTTCCCATTGCATCGTACTGAATAAAATATATTATACAGCAAAAGACACCAAAAGTAAATCCCTTCTTTTTTTAGGGTTTTGCCTCTATTTCTCTTGACTGTACCGCACAAAATGATATATAATGAACTTACCGATGGATGGAAGCTGCAGGCAAAAACGCCTTGCACCTGGCCATCCGTGAACAGGAGGAAAAAACGATGAACAACATGAATCGCCGTGAGTTCCTGCGCACTGCCGGTAAGGCTGCGCTGGGTGCTGCTGCCCTGACTGCTGTGCCCGCTGTGCTGGCCCCCTCCAAGGCTGAGGCTGCCATCGCCGCCCCCGCCTTCCCCTGGACCTGGCCCGGCCTGGATGTGGCGGAAGTTCAGGACAAGATCTATGCGAACTTCTTCGCCAAGGGCGGCTGCTGCGCCGGCGTTGCTTCCGGCATCCTGGATCTGCTGGCTGAGAAGTACGGCTATCCCTACAACCAGATCGATGGCCGCATGTTCGCCCACGGCGGCGGTGGCTACGGCCGTCGCAACCTGTGCGGCTCCCTGGGCGGCGCCTTCGCCGTGCTGAACCTGTTCGCCACCGGCGGCGACATGAGCGGCATCCGCACCAAGATGTACGAGTGGTACGAGAGCACCAACCTGCCCATCTACCAGCCCGCTGACAAGCCCGAGCATCCCGTCCACACCGTCGCCGGCTCCGAGCTGTGCAAGGACTCCGTCGGTAACTGGATGGCCGCTTCCGGCTATGAGTTCGGCTCCTCCGAGCGCGGCGTGCGCTGCGCTTCCCTGTCTGCGGACGTGGGCGGCCGCCTGGTGCAGTACCTGAACGCGCTGTACGGCTTCGGCCCCGCCGTTGAGGAAGCCGAGGCTCCCGCTGAGCCCGCTCTGGCCGCCAACGAGTACATCGGCGTCGGCAAGGGCTATGGCGGCGAGATCAAGGTCAAGGTGACCATGGACGGCGCAAACATCGCCAAGATCGAGGTTCTGTCCCACGGCGAGACCGCCGGCATCTCCGACAAGGGCTTCGCGCTGATCGATCAGATCATCGCCAACAACGGCACCACCGGCATCGACACTACCACCGGCGCCACCTACACCGGCAACGGCCTGGTCGAGGCGATCAACAACGCCCTGGCTCAGGTGAAGTAATCCTTTTCAGCACCCCTGCTCCCCGGCTTCGGTCGGGGAGTTTTTTATTTTGGCAATTTAAAAGCCGGACGCGCTCACGTCCGGCCTCATTTCATTTTGGCTCTTCACGGAAAGTTTAGGAATACGAAATGGTATAGGGAGATATTCTCTTCCCAGCCTTTGCGGCTGCATCGAAGCCATGAAGGGGAAGATGCGGCGTCTTTGCGGAGGGTTGCGCCCTCGTTCTTATTCATTCAAGCAACCCTCCGCAACGTCGCCGCCCCGAAATGCAGCCGCCTTTCCATCGCCTTGGGGGCAGGAAGGGGACGGGGGGGA
>JAFXDB010000042.1 GCA_017516305.1 Clostridia bacterium
CCACCATCGCCACCGTGGCCCTGTTCTTCGCCATTTCCCGCTGGAACGGCTACTTCTGGGCCCGCCAGATGATCTCCAACAAGAACGAGCACCCGCTGCAGGTCTTCATCCGCCTGAAGCTGGAGGAGTTCACCGATCCCGAGGCCATGGCCGGCTGGAACGAGGTCTTCTCCTCCGACTCGGTGATCTACGCGCTGATCGTCTGCTCCATCGTGCCCATCCTCATTATTTACCCCTTCATTCAGAAGTACTTCGCCAAGGGCGTCAACGTCGGCGGCGTGAAGGAGTAATTGAACATTCCTTATCCGTGTGGATTCAGCGTCACGCTGTGTGACGATGATCGATAAAAGAAGGAGGAACCTACCATGAAGAGAATCCTTTCCCTGGTTCTGGCTCTGGTGATGGTGATGTCCCTTGCGACCTTCGCCGCCGCCGATGAAGCCAAGTATGCCCCGGGCACCGTGCTGCGCATGGCCACCGGCTACAACAGCACCAAGACCGGTCTGTTCTTTGACGCCAGCGTTGCCGGCTCCGGCATCACCCTGGCTGACGGCATCACCTACAACGCCGGCGACCTGAAGCCCACCTGGGTTGCGGTCGAGAACATCCTGGGCGTCAAGTTTGAGGACAAGTACCAGGGCAATTCCGCCACGAACGAGTTCAAGTTCTGGAAGGATCGCCTGGGCGAGGTCGATATGATCTCCGGCAATGCCTCTGCGCTGTCTGAGTTCGGCGAGGCCGGCAAGCTGGTCAACCTGGCTGACTACCTGGACATCATGCCCAACTTCGCCGCGTACCTGGATGCAAACCCCATCGTTCGCCTGTCCATCACCGGCAACACCACCACCGGCGCGATCTACTTCTCCCCCTACTTCGACGGTGTGAACGACATCGAGCGTATGCCTCTGATGCGCGTTGACTGGGTCGTGAAGCTGCTGGACGGCGAGGGCGAGTTCACCGCCGAGGCCTCCAACATGACCGCTGCCCCCGTCTACGAGCCCTACATGCCCACCTCCGGCACCGTCACCGTGGACGTCGTCACCGCTGACGGCACCGCCGTGGAGACCGTGACCAAGAACTACGATGCGGCTGGCAACATCGTTGCCCTGATGAACGCCGCCGGCCCCATGACCGGTGTGGACGCCGTCAACATGCTGCGCACCTACATCGACGTGGCCTACAACGGCTACTACGGCACCCAGCGCTCCAACCTGTTCGTGGGCCAGAACGCTGCCTGGGACGCTGACGAGCTCGTTGCGCTGCTGCGCTGCGTGGTCGCCAACCCCCAGACCCTGAACGGCACCGATTCTGTGCAGGGCCTGTTCTCCCGTGAGGACGACAACAACCAGCGCCGCGTTGACATGTTCCGCTTCGCTGGCACCCTGTTCGGCGTGCGCGGCATGGAGTCCCGTCAGGACTACCTGTTCGTGGGCACCGACGGCATGCTGCACGACGCCCGTCAGGAAGTTGACACCTACGTTGCCCTGGGCCGCATGAACGCTCTGGTTCAGGAAGGCCTGATCTCCGCTTCCTTCATCGCCGGCTCCAAGGAGTCCTCCTCCACCATGCTGGAGAACGACCTGGGCTTCATGCACTACGACTACAACCAGACCCAGACCATCCTGAACGAGACCAAGCTGCAGCCCGGTGAGAAGTACATGGCTGTGATGGTTCCCGTTGCCCGCTGGTTCGACGGCACCAACGAGGAAGGCGTCTACATGCGCTTTACCGAGTCCTGGCGTTCTGTTAAGACCGACGGCTGGGCCATCTCCGTTGAGGGCGTTGCCGGTGACGACAACAAGCTCTACGCCGCCCTGGCCCTGATCGACTACGCTTACTCTCCCGAAGGCATGATCCTCATGTCCTACGGCCCCGACGCCTTCATCAAGACCAATGAGGACGGCTCCTACGTCACCTTCAACTTCAACGGCCAGCAGATGCCCGTCATCGCCGACGCCACCTATGCTGAGCTGTGGGAGAAGGCCTCCGGCAACTACACCAACTATGCCCGTCAGTTCCTGGGCTCCACCCTGTCCTTCGTCAAGAGCCAGGCGTTCGAGTACCAGTGCACCCACGAGGTTGGTAAGGAAGGCGCGGGCTACATCTCCGTGGCCATCGGCCTGGGCGTCATCAAGCACCCCGAGCTGGCCATCACCGAGAACCCCTGGTACACCTCCATCCCCACCACCCTGCCCCACACCACCGAGGACAGCAACACCCTGGCCTCCTACACTGAGCTGAGCGCCTCCGGCCGCTTCTCCAGCGCCAAGGGTGGCAGCAACCTGTTCTGCGACATCATCGTCAACGGCTTCGTTGAGGATGGCCTGTCCAGCCCCGAGGAGTGCGTCGATACCCTGACCAACGCCTGGAACGGCTCCGGCTACCTGTTCATCAAGGAGCTGGCCTGGATGGAGCTGCAGGACTACTACGCCACCTTCGAGTAATTCCGGTCTGAGCAAGACCAATCATCAGTAACCACAAACCCGTCCATCCCCGGTGCTGCGCCTCCGCGCAGCACTGGGGGCGGCGGGGGAGTTCAAAAAACGGGGGAAGTCATGATGTATAAGATGCAAATGACTGCGCAGAAGGTCATCTGTCTTTTGTCGATAATCGCGAGCGTGGTGTGTTTTGTGTATTCGCTCGGCCTGATGACGGATCTGTATGACAGTCTGTATCCCGTGACGGACCGTTATGTCACGCTGGCACAGAAGACGGTCTACAAGGATTGGCCCAAGGGTGAGCCCTACCCGGAAACGGGCTTTGGCATTTACAAGGAGATGCAGCCCTTCAATACCCGGCTGCTGCTGGCCAGCATTGGCCTGATTCTCTGCTCCTGCCTGCTGTACATCACCAACACGGCAACGCGCAGGAAGTACTACATCGGCAACTTCTTTGCCTCGGGCCTGAGCGCCGTGGCAAGCGTGGCCGTGGCGCTGTGGGCCCATGTTGAGATCGTGGCCTACAAAGCGCAATATGCCGCCATTGACGTGGAGGTGCTTCAGTGGGTGCTGAACAAGCTGAACAAGCCCTGCGTCGTGTCGAATTTCTGGTTTGATGCACACTATGTGGTGCTGGCACTGTCGCTGCTGGTGGCGGTGCTGCTGATTGTGAATGTAATCTGGAAGCTGAGCCTGATGAAGCAGGAGAAGCAGCTGCTGGCGGCAGGAAAGGCGGTGTCTGCATGACTGATGATCGCATTGTGAAGCGCGACCGGATGCGCTACACCAAGAACACCCTCTCCTCCACCCTGGCGCTGCTGGGCATTGTCTTTGACGTCCTCTACTTCGTCAGCATCTATCAGTCCGATGTGGGTACTTACTACTACAATATCCTCATCGGCGCTTCCGTTCTGTATAATCTGATCTTCATGCTCATGGCGTTCCTGTCCTCCGAGGGCGTGAAGAATTACAAGCCTGGCTATTCCTGGCTGCTGATGGCCCTGGGCCTGGGACAGATCGTCCGCATCTTCATCCTGCCCCTGAGCGCCTTCCGTGCCGAGTATGTCATCAAGAAGGTTTCCTATCCCGTGATGGAGGCCGGGCAGTTCACCTGGGTGGTTGTCTGCCTGTGCATTTCCGCTGCCTGCTGCTTCGCCAGCGCAGTCATCAACCTGATCAAGAGCCGTCAGCTGGCGGAGCACATCGCTTCCCTCGGCGATAAGGCGTAAGGAGGCGTACCTATGGCTGAACTGAGCTTGCAGCATATCGACAAAATCTATGACAACAACGTTCAGGCCGTGTTTGACTTCAACATGGACGTCAAGGACGGCGAGCTGATCGTGCTGGTCGGCCCCTCCGGCTGCGGTAAGTCCACCACCCTGCGCATGGTGGCGGGCCTGGAGGACATCTCCCGCGGCAGCCTCCTGCTGGACGGCGTGGACATCACCCGCATGCCCGCCAAGGATCGCGACATGGCCATGGTGTTCCAGAACTACGCCCTCTACGGCCACATGACGGTCTATGAGAACATGGCCTTTTCGATGACCCTGCGCAAGGAGAACCCCAACGTCATCCACAAGAAGGTGCTGGCGGCGGCGGAGATCCTGGGCCTGACGAGCCAGCTGAACAAGAAGCCCGCGCAGCTCTCCGGCGGTCAGCGCCAGCGCGTGGCCATGGGCCGCTCCATCGTGCGCAACCCCAAGGTTTTCCTGTTTGACGAGCCGCTGTCCAATCTGGACGCGAAGCTCCGCGGCGCCACCCGCCGTGAGATCCTGCTGCTGCACAAGCGCCTGCAGGCTACCATGCTTTACGTCACCCATGACCAGACCGAGGCGCTGACCCTGGCGGATCGCATCGTGTGCATGTCCATGGGCCATGTGCAGCAGATCGGTACGCCCCTGGAGCTCTACGACACCCCTGCGAACCTGTTCGTGGCCGGCTTCATCGGTCTGCCGCCGATGAATTTCTTCGACGTTCTGTTTGAGGACGGCATGCTCAAGGGCAAGGGCTTCACCGTGCAGCTGACGGAGGAGGAAAAGCACCGCCTGAGCAGCTACAATATGAAGGAGATCACCCTGGGCATCCGCCCTGAGGATATCTGCGAGGGCAATGACATTGCCGTGAAGGTCTTCTCCAACGAGAACCTGGGCATGAATACCCTGGTGCACGGCCACATGGGCAATGGCCTGCGCGTGACGGCCAAGCTCCGCGGCTGGGCGGAATACCGCCCGGGCGACGAGGTGCGCGTGTCCTTTGGCCGCAAGCACTTCTTCGACAAGGTCACCACCAACGCCATCAGAGGGGAGGAGTAAGGCATGAAGTTTATCCGCGGCCTGAAGGAATTCATCCGTAAGCGCCTGGTGAGCCTCAAGCGCAAGCCGGATATGATCGCGCTGCTGGTGCTGGGCGTCGCCTTTGTGTACTACTCGCTGAACCTGACCAATGTGTCCGATACGACGGCGAAGATCCAGGGCCCCGGCATGGGCCTGAGCGGCTTCGTGACGATGCTGTTTTCCGTCCTGGCACTGGTGTGCTGCCTGAATGCCTTCCCCCGCCGCAAGCCCACCAATATTCCCATGCTGGCGCTGATGACGGTGATGCTGGGTGCGATCGTCTACTGCGATATCTACTATGGCAACCGCATTCTGGACGCCATCAACCGCGCCAACAACCCCATTGTCACCACGGGTGAGAATGCCTACATCACCACGGTGCAGGGCATGCTCAAGGTGCATATGGGCATCGTCATCGCCGGCGGTGCGCTGGCGCTGCTGCTGCCCGTCTATGCGCCCCTCATCCGCAAGATCAACACCTCCGTGGAGGTCGAGGCGAACGAGAACATGGGTGAGATCGAGCTGGACGCGGCGGAATAACCGGCTGCGGAGCACGCAGCTCCACACCGGATACCTGGTGAATAAGGAAAAATGGCAAAACAAAAAAAGGCGCCTGCCCGTGATGAAGCGCGGGCAGCCGCCGATTACTACAAGCTGAACAAACAGGCCGTGGAGGATCTGGTGACGGCGGACGAAGCCAACTCGCCCCCTGTGAGCGAGGAGGAGCTGCGCCGCTACACCTCCGGCCCGAAGGTGAAGATGAGCCACTGGCTCAAAATTGCGCTGATCAAGGCGTGGTTCTTCGCGGCGGTGTGCTACTTCTTCCTCTGGGGCGCCTTTGTGAGCAATGTGGTGGATCAGATCGTGGTGACCGGCATTGCTCTGGGCTTTGTGATTGATATTCTGGTCAACAATCTCCTGCGCTTCATGGAAAAGACGCCCGGCGCCAACGACGGCTGGATCCTGGTGAGCAGGAAGGGCTTCCTGTCCCTGCCGCTGAACGTGGTGTACGGCCTGGTGCTGATGCTCTGCGTGGTGGAGACCTACGAGGTGCTCAACCGCCTGCTGGCGTTGGTGCTCCGCATGCCTGCGGGGGAGATCCCCCTGGGCGTGGGGCCAATCCTCTTTGGCCTGATGACGATGGGCTGGGATGCGCTGTTCCTGCTGATGAAGCGGACGCTGCGGCGCATCGTGGCCGACGCAAAGGCGTCTGTCCGGCGCTGAGGGCGCTCAGGCGTCCCCGGGAGCGTCTCCATCGGCGGGAAGCGAGGCTGCGTACAGGCTGGGCGACACCCCGAACTTCTTCTTGAACATGTGGGAGAAGTACAGCGGGTCGCGGAAGCCGCAGGACGCCGCGATGTCGGATACCGTGTCCGTGCAGTTCCGAAGCATGTCCGCCGCGGCCTGCAGACGCTTGTTGGTCAGGTACTGGTGGGGCGTGACGCCGAAGCGCTCGCGGAAGCGCTTGCGCAGGGTGTTGTCGCTCAGCGGGAGCGACGCCATGTAGTCGTCCAGCTTGAAATCGCAGTCTGCATAATGGCTGCTGATGCGGCGTTCGATCTCGTCGATCACGCTGGTGCGGGGCCTGTCTGCCTGGTAGGCGATGAGGTAGTAGCAGATCAGGTTCCCGTAGGCGGACAGCAGCGCGCTGCGCTCCTTCCGGTCCGTGTAGTAATGGAAGAAGGCGGCCTCAAAAGCCTGGAGCAGGAAGTGGTTGCTCTCGTCCGTGATCAGCAGGGGCTCCTTCAGGGTCAGAATGGGCGAGGACATGCGGATGTGGATGTTGTTGAAGCCCTGCGCGCCGTCGTTGGCATGCGCAATGCCGGGCGGGATGATGACCACGTCGCCCTGCTGATAGGGCAGGTCGCCCTGCGCAAAGTGGAAAACGCCGCTGCCGGAGGTGCAGTAAACGTATTCCCAGTCCTTGTGGACGTGCTGGGATACGTTGTACATCGTGGTGTGGCGGCCAACAAAGGTGATGTCGTTCATGGCCGGGCTCCTTTCGGTCAGATGCGTTCATTATAGCAGAACATGATCGGTTTGTCCATGTAAATTCGGAAAAACACAGGCGGGATACACCGCCGGGATGTCGCCCGACCCCGGGCGGCACAAGTTCAAGGAGGCAATGGTATGGCGTACCTGACGCTGCGGAAGATCAACAAGATTTACCCCAACGGATTCCACGCGGTGCACAACTTCGACCTGGAGATCGAGAAGGGCGAATTTGTTGTGTTTGTCGGCCCCTCCGGCTGCGGCAAGTCCACCACCCTGCGCATGATCGCAGGCCTGGAGGATATTTCCGACGGCGAGTTCCTGATCAATGGCGTGCGCGCCAATGAGAAGGGCCCCCGTGAGCGCGAGGTGGCGATGGTCTTCCAGAGCTACGCCCTGTACCCCAACATGTCCGTGTATGACAATATCGCCTTCGGCCTGACCCTGCAGGGCGTGGACGAGGACGTCATCGAGCAGCGCGTGATGAAGACGGCGAAGATCCTCGGCCTGACGGATTATCTGGATCGCATGCCCCGTGCCCTGTCCGGCGGCCAGCGCCAGCGCGTGGCCATCGGCCGTGCCATCATCCGCAAGGTGGGCGTGTTCCTGATGGACGAGCCGCTGTCCAACCTGGACGCCAAGCAGCGCGTCACCATGCGCTATGAGATCGCCCAGATCCACCGCGAGACCGGCGCCACCACCATCTACGTCACCCACGACCAGACCGAGGCCATGACCCTGGCGGATCGCATCGTGGTGATGAAGGACGGCTATGTGCAGCAGATCGGCACGCCCTACGAGCTGTACTACAAGCCTGCGAACGTGTTCGTGGCGGGCTTCATCGGCGAGCCTCCGATGAACTTCGTGCGCGGCAAGGTGGAAAACGGCGCGGTGATGTTCGGCGATGTGAGGCTTGACCTGAGCCATAAGCTGAAGGATGCCGCAGCCTGGGAGGGCAAGCCCATCGTCTTCGGCTTCCGACCGGAGGCCGTCAAGCTGGGTGAGCAGGACGGCAGCTACGTCGTCAGCAGCATGGTGGAGTTGACGGAAATGCTGGGCGACAACACCAATGTGTACGTCAACGTGGCCGACGCCCAGGCCATCCTCAAGGTGGACAGCCACGACACCCCCGAAATGAACGAGCCCCTGACCTTCTCCATCCCCTATGACGCGGTCTACCTCTTCGATGGCGAGACCGAGATGGTCATTACCGAAGAGTGAACATAACAGCCCTGGAAACGGGGCTGTTTTCTCATAGCAAGGAGGCATTCCATGAAGAGCTACCTCATCAAGGACACCACCCGCGAGGAGCGGGAGCAGATCGTCGCCGACGCCCTGGGTAACATCGAGGCCAGCTGCGACGGCTGCATGCCCGGCCTGGCGGAAATGTACCAGCCCTATATCGACGGCGAGATGGAGCTGCGGGAGTGCAACGCGGCCTTCCGCGCCCGCTACATCTCCGGTCAGCAGGGCCCGGAGAAGCGTATGAGCTGCTCCGGCGGGCTGTTCTGAGCAGCATATCAATAGGCGACCTGTCCGGGAACAACCGGGCGGGTCGCCTTTTGTTATTCAGCGTGGCGGGCGTCGTATTCCTGCCGGAACTCCGTGAGCCAGTACAGCCACTCCTCGTCGTCCAGCTTCCGGGCCTGACGGAGGCTGTACTCCAGACCGGATCGCAGGTACTTCCGATCCATGTCCAGTAGGCGGGCTTCGATGATGCGTGCTCCGGGCCAGTTCGGATCCTGCAGCCACTCCAGCAGGCGGCAAAGGTGGGGCTTCAGCTCCTCGTCGCTGTGGCGGGCGAGGATCATCGCGCAGCCGTCCCACACGGATTTGCTCTTTTCCGGCGGGTTCAGCGTGGGCTGCACGAACACGTGGAGGTTGCGGATTTCCATGGCGGCTTCGATGACGGTCGCCGGGATATCCTCTGTCGGGTGCTGGCGGAGGGTGTCGTAGAGCTCGTCGATGGTGAAAGACATGTGAGTATCCTCGCTCTCTCAGTCGTCGCAGAGTTTGCAAAGGATGCCGCTGCACACCACATCCAGCACGAAGATGCAGTGTCCGGCAATGAGCAGTGCCGCGCACAGCGGATGCAGCGTGCCGTTGCGCCATGCGCGGAGCGATGCGGCGATCCCGTATGATGAGGAGGTCAGCATCAGCAGCCCGTCCAGCAGGAACAGGCCGATCATCATGGGCGGCGCTGCGACGGTCATCATGCCGAGGAGGAACGCCATCACATAGAAGGGAATATGCACCAGCTTGATGAGCCTTCCCTGCCACGGGGCGTTCTCCCGCTTCGTGAAGGCGTACCAGACGGTCAGTCCGCACACGATAAGGGTCAGCAGCACCCACACACCAAGGCAGCACAGCGCCGCCTCTACGGACAACTGAGGCATGAGGAACCCCGTCGGAATCAGGCCGTAGGGCCAGAACATCATCAGCCAGGTCTGCCATGAAATGCGCTTCGTCATGGAAAAATCCCCCCTTCTGTCCGATCTCAGCATAGCACGATGTCCATGCTGCGGTCAACGGAAAGGGGGACTTTGTAATGCGATTTTAATCCTCCGGCGCTCACTTCACCGGCACGCCGGCTTTCGCCGCAGCCGCGCGCATCACGGCGGCGGCCTTCATGTAGGCGGCGTGGTCATCCAGGTGTTCCACGAATACGGGGGTGTCCTCGCCCAGGCCGTGGGCCAGCTTCGTCACCAGCGGAAGGTCGATCGAACCCTCGCCCGGGGGCACCTCGCCGATGCAGACCGGCAGGTATCCGTCGGTGATCGCCACGTCCTTAGCGTGGACGGAGACGATCTCGTCCTGAAGCAGCGTGAAGCACTTCGTGATGAACTCCGACGCATGGCGATAGCGATCCAGGGAGTTGATCATGTTGCAGTAATCCAGGTGGACGCGGAAGGCGCCGGGGCGGGCCATGTCGCGTAAAAGTTGACGGTACTGCTCCGGGGATTCGGGCACCATCCAGGGCATCGGCTCCAGGGAGTAGCAGGTTTTTGTCGGCTTCACAGCGTCGATGATGCGCTGCGTGGTGGAAATGACGTCGGCGTAGACCTCCTGCGAATCGAGGCTGGGGTGATAGCCGTCCCAGAGGTCGCCGGGGCTGCCGGAAATGTTGACGCAGCAGTTCGCGCCCACCTCCTCGGCCATTTCCAGCTGGCGGATGGCGTAGGTGATGTGCTGCTCCCGGGCGGCGGGGTCACGATCCATGACATTGCGCCACACGCCCACCTCGCCGATGAGCAGGTCATTGTCCCGGCAGCACTGGGCGTAATCGCGCTGCACCTGTTTCGGGGCGGAGGAGTCCACGGGGAAGATGACGCAGGAATAGCCCAGCTCGCGGACGTGGGCAAGCCACTCCGACGGGCTGTTATAGGGCTTCATGATGCTGCCGCCAAGACGCACTTGTTTTACCTCCTTCGTCGGTAAAAAAATTATGAATTATGAATTGTGAATTCGGAATTTGGTTTGTGGGGACGGTTTTTCCTGTAGGGGCGGCTATCAGCCGCCCGTTTTGCTGCGGGATTGGACATAATGGAGGAAGATACTCGTCCTCACCAGTGGAAATCCGCCCTCCGCACGATGCTGCGGTCGATGCTGCGGATGTCCGGGCTGGCGGTCATGGCCATGGTGTACTTCAGGTCGCCCGTGATGTTCTCGATGACCTCGCGCACGCCGTCGGGGCCCTTCTCCTTCAGCGGGGGCATCAGCGGACGGCCCACGCAGCAGCCCGTCGCGCCCAGCGCCAGGGCCTTGAACACGTCCATGCCGGTCTGGATGCCGCAGTCCACGAACAGCGCGACCTGACCCGCGCATTCCTCGGCGATCTCCGGCAGCACCATCAGCGGCGGCACGGCGAAGTCCACCCGGCCGTTGTGGTGGCTCACCACCATGCCCTGCACGCCGCAGTCCAGGCATTTGCGGGCTTCCTGGCGGCTCAGCACGCCCTTGATGAAGAAGGGGAGCTTCGTGGCCCTGACGAACGCCTTTAGTTCCTCGGAGGAGAGGGGATACATGCTGCGGCCCTCGATGATGTCATAGCCGTGGCGGCGGTCGAAGGCGTGGTCGGTGTCGATGCCCACGGCAATGGCCCCATGCTCCTCGGCATGGCGGATTTTGGCAAGCACCAGCTCGCGGTCGGCGTAGGGCTTGATGATCTTGATGACGGAGGCGCCGGTGGCGGTCATGCGCTCCAGCTCGGCCCGGGGGCCCATGCCGCTGAAGCACAGCGCGCCTGCATCCGCCGCGCCCTGGGCCATGGCGGCCATGCCGTCCGGATAGGTGCCGGAAAGGTGGGAGAGGGCCGCCGTCGCCACGGGGGTGGAGAAGGTCCTGCCGAAGAGGGTCATCCCGGTGGAGGGCATCACCGCATCCAGATGGCGGACTTCAATCAGCAGCGAATCCAGATAGGCGCGGGTGATGTGGTCGGATACGGGGGAGCGGCGTTCGTAGGCCATGGGGTGTCCTCCTTATGATATGGTGATATGTATGGAATATGGTCGTCTGCGCTATCTCTTTTGTCCTGCGAATACGATAACACAATAACGATTGTTATGCAAGAGGACAGCAAAAAAGAGGAGGCTCCCGTGTCGCCCCCCCCTGATGGGTATAGGTCATGAAAACGTGCGTTACCGCGGCATCGACAGCGCCGCGCGGCCCGTACCCGCGAGCGTCAGCGCGGGGGTCGCGGCCGGAAGGTAGATGCTCTCGCCCCTGGCCAGCTGGCGGCAGCCGTCCTGCCAGGAGAGGGTCATTTCGCCCTCCAGCGCCGTCAGCATGCCGAAATGGTTGATGGCGGGGACGGCCTGCGAGCCCGTGACGTTGATGAGGTCGAGGGTGAAGTAGGTCTCGTCCAGCACGCGGGCGACGGGGGCCTCTCCTGCGGGAATTGGATCCAGGGTGAAGCTCAGGTCGGTCACGTCCAGGGCCTTGGAAATGTGCAGCTCGCGGCGGTTGCCCCTGGCATCCACGCGATCCCAGTCGTAGAAGCGGTAAGTCACGTCGGAGGACTGCTGAATTTCGTAGAGCATGATGCCCGCGCCGATGGCGTGGACGCAGCCAGCCGGGATGAAGCACACGTCGCCGGACTTCACATCCACCCTGCGCAGGAGGGGCTCCACGGCCGCGCCGGCCTCGCAGGCGGTACGGAGTTCGGCCAGCGTGGTGCCGTTTTTGATGCCGTAGACCAGCTGGCTGCCCTCGGGGGCATCCAGGATCAGCCAGGCCTCGGTCTTGCCCAGCTTGCCGTTCTCGTGGGCGCCGGCATAGGCGTCATCCGGGTGTACCTGCACGGAGAGGGAGTCCGCCGCGTCGATGAACTTCAGCAGCAGGGGGAAGGTTTCATCGGCGTACTTGCCCGCGAACCTCGCGCCGTACCGCGCGATCAGCGCCGGGAGCGTCACGCCGGTATCGTCGGTGGATTCCAGCCCGGGGATGCAGCTCACCTCCAGGCTCTCGCCGGTGGGGACTTCGGCGATGGGCTTGCCGTAGACCGTGCGCAGCTTCTCTCCGCCCCAGGGGGTCAGCTTGCCGCCGCGGAAGGCGGGGTGCATCGTCAGGGGCAGCAGGGGCGTTTCGTCAGACAGGGGCAGCTCATAGCAATAGAAGGGCTTCTCCCGGTGGAAGAAGGTGACCTCACCCGCCTTGCGCATGCCGAGGCGGCTGTCGTACAGCTTCTGCGCGGCGATGTTCTCGCAGTAGGTGTCGATGCGCAGGGTATCGCAGCCCTGCCGGCGCAGCACATCGCACACGGCGGCCACGGCCTGGGCGCCCAGGCCCCTGCCCTGCTTCTCCGGGGTGATGGCCAGGCGATGGAACGCGCCGGGCTTCACGCCGAAGAGCCAGTTGACGCCCGCGTACTCCGGGTCGAAGTTCGTGTCGATGGTGACGGCGCACAGGAGCGCGTCATCCTGGCGGGCGATATAGAGCGTGCCCGCATTGAGGCTGCCCTGGAGCATGGTTTCGTTGGGGTACTCGCCCCAGCGCCACTGGTCGTTGCCGGCGGCCTGCATGGAGGCGCAGACGGATTCGTAGAGTGCGCAGACGGCGCGGAAATCGGCGGGGGTGGCTTGATGCAGGTGCATATGGATGTCCTCCCTTTTGTTTGTGTACGGGTGAGTAACGTCCACCTCATCCGACCTCCTGCAAGCAGGAGGCCACCTTCCCCTCAAGGGGAAGGCTTTGCGCGGTCTTTGCAGCGGTACGCACATGCGGAGAAAGATGGACGGGCAGCGGCTATTCCCTGGCTTCCCCTTGAGGGGAAGCTCCCGCCGCAGCGGGTGATGAGGTGGGAAGCTGCGGGAGATGCCTGAGAATATCCTGGCAAACCGCCTCGAACCTGCGATTCACATCCGCATTCGTGTACCGCAGTACTCTCAGGCCAAGGCTATTGAGATACGCATCCCGGATACGATCTGCTTCCATGGCCTCCGGCTCGTAGTGCTGTCCGCCGTCCAGCTCGATGACGAGTCTGGCGGATGCGCAGTAAAAATCCACAATATAGCGTCCGAACACTTTCTGCCGGTTGACCGTTACAGGCAGCATTTTCAGGAAGTCGTACCAAAGATGGCGCTCTTCCGGCGTCATGTTTTTTCGGAGTGCCTTTGCGTTTGGGGTCAGGCGACTGTTTCGTGTCTGATTCACATTTTCTTACCTGTCGCTGGTGTACATGGCGTACAGGCTGGCGTAGATGCCGCCCTTTTCGATCAGGGTCTTGTGGTCGCCCATTTCCTCCACGCCGTTCTCCGTCAGCACCCAGATGACGTCCGCGCCCTTGATGGTGGTGAGGCGGTGAGCGATGGTGAAGACGGTGCGGCCCTTGGCAAGGCGCTCCAGGGACTGCTGGACGATGTGCTCGGACTCGTTGTCCAGGGCGGAGGTGGCCTCGTCCAGCACCAGGATGGGCGGATTTTTCAGGAACACGCGGGCGATGGAGATACGCTGCTTCTGTCCGCCGGAGAGGCGCACGCCGCGCTCGCCGGTGTAGGTGTCGTAGCCGTCGGGGAGGGCCGTGATGAAATCGTGCGCACCGGCGAGCTTCGCGGCCTGGATGACCTCCTCCAGCGTCGCGCCGGGCTTGCCATAGGCGATGTTCTCGTATACCGTGCCCGCAAAGAGGTACACATCCTGCTGAACGACGCCGATGGCCTCGCGCAGGCTCTTCTGGGTAAGCTGGCGGATGTCCTGCCCGTCAATGAGGATGCGGCCGCCCGTGACGTCGTAGAAGCGGGGCAGCAGGTTGCACAGGGTGGTTTTGCCTGCGCCGGAGGGGCCCACCAGGGCGATGGACTGGCCGGGGGAAACATGCAGGTTCAGGCCGTGCAGCACCTCGGCGTCGTCGTCGCCATAGTGGAAGGAGACGTCCTGGAAGGTGACCTCGCCGCGCACGTCGGTCAGCGTCTTCGCGTCCGGGGCGTCCAGGATGTCGATGGGCGCGTCCAGCACCTCAAAGAAACGGTCGATGCCGGTCATGCCCTGCTGGAACTGTTCGGTGAATTCCACAATGCGGCGGATGGCGTTGAGCAGCACCGTGGCATAGAGCAGGTACGCGGTGAAGTCCGCCAGGGTCAGGTCCTTCCGGCCGATGAGGATGGCGCCGGCCATGACGATGATGATGTACATCAGGCCGTCGAAGATGCGGTTGGAGGTGCCGAACTGGGCCATGACCTTGTAGGATTCCGCCTTCAGCTCCAGGAAGCGCAGGTTGCCCCGGCGGAACTTCTCCTCCTCGATGGCCTCGTTGGCGAAGGATTTGACCACGCGGATGCCCAGGAGGCTGTCCTCCACCTGGGCGTTGATCTCGCCCACCTGCTTGTTGCGCGCCTTGAAGATGCGGCGCATCTTGCTGTTGAAATGCCGGGCAAAGACCAGCATGAAGGGCAGCACGGCAAACATCAGCAGTGTCAGGCCGATGTTCTTTGTGCACAGAACGGAGAAGGCGACGATGATCTTCACGCCTGCGATGAGGAATTCCTCCGGGCAGTGGTGCGCGAACTCCGTCACCTGGAAGAGGTCGGAGGTGATGCGGGCCATGATCTGGCCCACCCGCGCATCCGAATAATAGCCGAAGGACAGTTTTTGAAGGTGATGGAAGAGGTCGCCGCGCATGTCGGTTTCCATCTGGCTGCCCATGATATGGCCCACGGACTGCATGAAGTAGTTCGCCGCCGCGTCGATGATGCGCAGCAGGATGTAGACCCCACCCAGCATCAGCACGAACTGCCAGGTGAGGCTGGCCGGATCCGTCTCGCCCCGGTGGGTGATCTCCGACACGATCATCGGCAGCACCAGCTCGCACACGGTGGTCAACAGGGCGCAGAGGAGGTCGAAGGCGACGGTTTTCTTATGCTTGGCAAAATAGGGCAGGAAACGCCTGAGCAGCGTACCGGTGGGGAGGCTTCTTGTTTCTTTCTGCATAAGTGCTTCTCCTGTTCATTGGATCAGATCTATTGTAGCACTTTTGTGCAGGAAGGGCAATGGATAATGGGGAATTATCCGGCAGGACGGCGGGGCAGAAGGGGAGAAAGGAAGAAGGGCCGCCCGCTGCTGCGGATGGCCCTGACGAATGCTATGCGTGTTCCTGTCCCCATTTTTTCAGATACCAGGCCAGCAGCGCGCCGCCTGCGAGCATCACCAGGCCAAGGGTGATGATGAAGCCGCAGAGGATATCGAAGGGCTGCGTCATGGCGGAGACGTCAAAGCCGAAGCCGGAGCCGCCGCCCAGGCCCAGGGCGGTGAGATCTGTGCTGCTCAGACCGAGGCTGCCGGGGGACACGGCATTCCCCGATGCGTCATAAAACGTGACGCCGCTGCCGCCGAAGCCGCCCAGCATCCCGCTGCCCATATCGCTCATGGTGCTGTTCATGGCGGAGGACATCAGCCGGGCGATGAAGCCCAGGGCGGTGAACAGCGCACCGCTGATGGCGATGCGCACGCCCAGGAGCCAGCCGTACCGGCGGATTAGTCGGCCCAGGGCGCCGGGCAGCTGATCCACCCAGGCTGGCCAGGCGGCGTCCCTCCGGGCCGCGTCCACGGAGGAATGATCCTCCGCACCAGCCTGAGCAGGGGCGGCCTCCGTACCGTCGGCCGCGGGTGCGGCAGTATCGTCCAGAAGCCAGTCGGTGGTGACGGCGAAGGTCTGGGCGAGGAGGGGGAGCTTGGAGATTTCGGGGGAGGCCTCGCCGGTCTCCCATTTGGAGATGGCCTGGCGGGATACGCCGATGCGCTCGGCCAGGGCTTCCTGGCTGAGACCGGCGCGCTTGCGGCAATGCAGGATCTTTTCGTTCAGCTTCATGGGGATATGCTCCTTTCCGGGGTTGTTGGCAGCATCAGGATAGCATATGTCTGGGTTGCAATGCTGCATACGCAGGCTGGAAGATCCGCAACCAGCGGTTGCAGAGGGGCGTTTTCAGGGCTTGCGTGGATTATAACATATTTCTTGGCGAGGGACAATGCCCTTGCGCTTCCGGGTATTCTCCACTATAATAAACGCAGAGCCAAATCCCCAAAAAAGATCTCAAAGGAGTTTTCCATGCTCACCAATCCGATTCCGAATTCCGAAGAACGAATTCCGGATTTGTGCCTCCCCACCGGCCGCTTTGCCCCCACCCCCAGCGGACGGCTGCACCTGGGCAATATTCTGTGCGCCATGCTGGCGTACCTGTCCGTGCGCAGAAAGGGCGGGCGATTCCTGCTGCGCATCGAGGATGTGGATGTGCCCCGCTGTCCGCGTCATCTGGCGCGTCAGGCCATGGATGACCTTGCCTGGCTGGGGTTTACGTGGGACGAGGCGCCCCTGTTCCAGTCTGACAGGAGCGACATCTACCGTGCGGCCCTCGACCGGCTGACGGCGGAGGGGCATATCTATCCCTGCTTCTGCACCCGGGCGCAGCTGATGAGCCTGGCGGCCCCCAACCTGGGGGACACGCAGGTGGTGTATCAGCGCACCTGTGCCAACCTGACGGCGGAGGAGGCTGCCGAGCGCGCGAAAACCCGTGCTCCGGCCATGCGCCTGCGGGTGCCGGACGAGGATGTATCCTTCACAGACGGCCTCTTCGGCATGCAGCGCGAAAATCTCGCGCGGGACTGCGGCGATTTCATCCTCCGCCGCTCTGATGGGCTCTACGGCTATCAGCTGGCGGTGGTGGTGGATGATGCGCTGACGGGGGTAACGGAGGTCGTGCGCGGGCGGGATATCCTTTCGGCAACGCCCCGTCAGCTGTACCTGCAGCGCCTGCTGGGCTATCCGCAGCCGGAGTATGTGCATATTCCCCTGCTGACGGACTCACAGGGCCGCCGCCTGGCCAAGCGGGACAAGGACCTTGACCTGACGGCGCTGGCGAAGCGGTTCGCGCCGGAGGAGATCATCGGGCGGCTGGCCTGCAGCGCGGGGCTCCTGCCGGAGGTGCGGCCAATGGGGCTGGAGGCGCTGATCCCCATCTTTGACTGGGCGAAGGTGAAGCGCGATGACCTGCGGCTGCCGGATATGGCGGGAGAGGCTTGAACGGAAAGGGTTCTCCATGCTTTTCTGGGGAATGGTTCATTTGCAGCGTGTCGCGGTATGTGCGGGTGAGAGGCCGCTTTCGCCCGTCGAAAGCGGCGGAAAGCCGCTGGGAGGAAATCGAACGGCGATTTCCCCCCGTCCCCCTCGCGTAGCTATGCTTGTCCGAGATGCGGCTGCATAGCTTGGCGGCTCAGGTTGCAGAGGATTGCCTGAATTTCCGCTTGCAGCGGAAGCAATCCTCTGCAAATTCGCCGCATCGTTCCTTTGATGGCTTCTGTGCAGCCGCGATGGGAGGGACGCGTTCCTTTGAGAAGCGGTGTTGATTTTTCAGCTTTCTGTAGAAAATAAGAGAGACTGCTGCGGACGTCAGCTATCTGCAGCAGTCTTTTGTGTTGGGGAGTTATTCAGCCTTGTCGGCCTTCTTCGCAGGAGCCTTGCGGGTACGCTTGGGTTTCTCCGGCGCAGGCGCAGTCTCGGCGACGGCGGCTTCCACGGCCTTCTTCGCAGGAGCCTTGCGGGTGCGCTTGGGCTTCTCGGCGGCGGGTGCGGCGTCGGCCTTCTTTGCAGGAGCCTTGCGGGTGCGCTTGGGCTTCTCGGTGGCGGGGGCGGCGGTGCGCTCCTCCTTGAGGACGATGGCTGTGCGGGCGGGGATGTAGAGCATGACGGAGGGCTTGCCGTCCACGTCGCGGACGGTGTAGGTCATGTGCTCCACCAGGTTTTGGCCGCCGTACTTCTCGTCGTCAGAGCACATGGCGACGGTGTAGTCCGCGCTGACGGGCACGGGGACGACCACGTCGGTGTAGCTCTGGTCGGGGCTGAAGTTGAAGGCGAAGAGCAGGCCGTTGCGGTAGAAGACGAGCACCTTGCCATTGTGCAGGCGCAGATCGCCCATGCGCTGGTCGAAGATGCGGTGGGCCCTGGCCAGCTTTACCATGTCCTCATCGAAGTCGTTCAGCCACTGGTACTTGAGCAGCCCGTTGTTTTTCAAGCTCCACTGGCGGCGGCAGTAGTGGAAGGACCAGCCGTTGCCCTCGCGGGGGAAGTCGATCCATTCCGGATGGCCGAACTCGTTGCCCATGAAGTTCAGGTATCCTTCGCCGCCGGCGGACATGGTGAACAAGCGGATCATCTTGTGCAGGGCGATGGCGCGGTCGATGACGGGGTTGTGGGTGGACTTTTCCATGTCGGTGTACATGGCGGCGTCGGCCAGGCGGAAGATCATGGTCTTGTCGCCCACCAGGGCCTGATCGTGGCTCTCCACATAGGCCACGGTGCCCTCGCCCGGGCGGCGCAGGCACATTTCGCCCCACATCTTGCCCACGTCCCAATCCTCGTCGCGGGTGGACTTGACCGTGCGGATCCACATGTCCGGCAGACCCATGCCCAGGCGGTAGTCGAAGCCGCAGCCGCCCTCTTCGATGGGCAGACACATGCCGGGCATGCCGGACATGTCCTCGGCGATGGTCAGCGCCTTCGGATTCACTTGGCGGATCAACTCGTTGGCCAGCTGCAGGTAGGTGATGGCTTCCACATGGGTGTTGTAGGAGAAGTACTTGCTGTTGTCATTGAAATCGGTGCCCAAGCCATGATCGTGGTAGAGCATGGAGGTCACGCCGTCAAAGCGGAAGCCGTCGAAGTGGTACTCGGTCATCCAGAACTTCAGGTTGGACAGCAGGAAGTGGATGACGCCGGTCTTGCCGTAGTCGAAGCACTTGGTGCCCCAGGCGGGATGG
>JAFXDB010000043.1 GCA_017516305.1 Clostridia bacterium
CCCACATCCCGCAACAGCACCCTGTGGCGGTATTTCGCCATCTCCGACATGCTGGTCAACGAGATCTACATCGGCAACATGGTGCAGGGGAAGTACGGCAGCGTGTCCTACAAAACCAAGCAGAACCGGCCTCGTCCGAAAGCAGAATGGTATCGGGTGGAGGGCACCCACGAGCCGATCATCGACCGGGAGCTGTGGGATCGGGTACAGGCACTAATCGCCCAGAAGACGAAGCCGTGGGGCAACGGCAGCATCGGCCTGTTTGCCCGCAAGGCGATCTGCGCCAATTGCGGCTACGCTCTGCGCACCAGCAAAAACCGCGGCATCCACTACCTGAAGTGCGGCAGCCGCCATGTGGCCAAGGACGCCTGCGTCGGCTCCTTCATCCAGGTGGCGAAGCTGGAGCGGCTGGTTCTTGACGAGCTCAAGCGCCTGTCTGCTGCCTATCTGGACGAGGACGAACTGGCCCAGGGTATTGAGTTTGCCGGCAATCTGCAGGCGCAGAAAGTGTCGATCCTTGCAGGCATCGCGAATTGCCGCAAGCGGATCGAGGAATACGCCAAGGGCACCCGGGAGTTGTACATGGATAAGGTGCGGGGCGTGATCTCGGAGGCAGACTTCGCAGAAATGTCAAAGGCCTTTGCGAAGGATCGGGAGCACTTCGAAGTGCAGCTGCAGACGGCGAATGCCCAGCTGGCCGAGCTGGACGCCCGCATCCAGGCAGGTGACAACCGCCGTGCGCTGGTGGAGCGGTATGTGGATCTGGATCACCTGACCCGCGACGTGGTGGAAACGCTGATCGACCACATCGAGGTGGGCAAGCGCATCCCCGGAACGAAGAACGTACCCATTGAAATCCATTGGAATTTCTGAAAATGTTGTGCTTGTGAGGTTGCAGCAGAGCAGAAGGCTCGCACCACCTACGAGAACCTGCTCCTGCAGGCGGATGACCCGGACGTGATCGACGTGCTGCGCTATCTGCGTCAGCGCGAGATCGTTCACTACCAGCGCTTCGCCGAGGGGCTGCAAATCGTGCAGGAGCAGCTGGATGACCGCAACTTCTATGCCTTCAATCCCTCTCTTCCGATGACAGAGTGCTGCGCGGGCTCCACGCAGCCCGGCTGCTGCTGAACGGGCTGCCCATGAAGGGGCAATGAAAGACTTCTCCGGGCTTGCCGTCCCTGTGGCGGCGGCCCTTTTATGTACTACATTTTACATCTGCTGCGCGGCAGAGGGCACAGCGGCTCCCTTGCGCAATGCGGGCATTCATGATATGATAGAACAAACGAGGGGAGGGGATGGCATGGCTGCGAGGCGCTGGCGGGCTGTGTGTGAGCATGCGTACATGCTGGTGGTGTGCTTTTTCCTCCTGTGGAACGTGTTTTACATGACCGAGGCCCAATGGACCTTTGATGTGCGCGGAGCTTTCCCGGCGGTGTGGCTGGGGCTGGCGGGCGCGGCGCTGGTGATGACCAGGCTGAAGCCCGGCGCGGCATATGCGCCCCTGTTGGCCCTGCCGGTGTGGATGCTGGTGAGCAGCGCATACCGGGGAGTGGCGGTGCTGTCAGCGCAGACGGCGGACATCTGCCGGGCGGCGCTGGCCTTCGGGGTGATGCTGCCGGCGGCCCGCGTTGTCCGCCGGGAACGGTTTGAGGTATATTTGAGGATGCTTCTGGCCTTGTGGACGGCCTGCATGACCCTTCAGGCGGCCATCGGCCTGTGGGCGGCGCTGACGGGACATGCGGTCTTCAGCCTGAAGGGGACGTGGTACATCGGCGTCAACCTGGGCGATCATCGGCTGTACCTCAATGCCTATGTCACCACCGGCGCGGCGAAAATGGGGATGAGCATCCTGCTGGCCGGGGTTGGGATGGCGAATGCCCGAAAAGTACCCTATAAAATCCTGTATGCCCTGGGCATGCTGATGCAGCTGCTCTGCCTGAGCCTGACGGATTGCCGCACGGCCTTCATCGCCGTGGGCGCCGGGCTGGGGCTGATGGGGGCCGCGTGGGTGCTGACGGCCGGGCGGAACGGCAGGGGCCGCTGGCTGCTGGCGGCGGCTGCGATCCCTGTGGGGGCCGCTGTAACGTACATCGGCCTCAGCGCGCTGCTGACGGCTCTTGCGCCCCATGTCCCGGGGACGCTGGACAACCTGAGCCTGCCGGAGCTGCCGCTGCACCTTATGCAGCATGCGGCGGCGGAAGGGGCGGTGCAGCACCGGACGCTGGCGGCGGAGAACCTCTTCAACGGACGGCAGATCATCTGGCAGGCGGCTTTGCAGCTGCTGCGGGAGGAGCCGCGCTTCCTGCTCACCGGTACGACGACGGTGCTGGCGCCCGGGCTGACCAATGCCATGATTCCGCCCGAAATATACCCCGGGTACAGCTTCGCTCATGTGCACAGCATCTATCTGCAGGTGCTGACGTCCTGGGGCATTCCGGGACTGCTGCTGCTGGGTGCGGGGCTGCTTGCTTTCCTGGGGGCGGCCTGGCGGGTGATGGCGCGACACGAGGGCCTGTCCTGGTGGGAACGCCTTGTGCCGGTGCCGGTTTTATATGTCCTGCTGTGCGAAACGGTGGAGTGCTTCACCCGCCTGTCGGAGGATTCGCCGCTGCTGCTCTTTGCCTGCCTGTTTGCCGGACTGACGATGACCATCGACGCCCGGATGCGGTGCGCCGGACGCGCTGCCAGGCCTGCCGCCGCCCCGGTGGACGTGGTGATTCCCGTCTACAACGCGGCGGATTATGTGGCCCGGGCGGCAGAATCGGTTCTGCGGTGCCCCCATGCGCGGGTCATTCTGGTGGACGACGGTTCTGCCGACGGCTCCGGGGCCGTTTGCGACGCCCTGGCGGCAGACGCCCGCGTGACGGTGCTGCACCAGGAAAACCGGGGCGTGTCGGCGGCCCGCAATGCCGGGCTGCAGGCGGCCACGGCGGATTATGTGGCCTTCCTGGATGCGGATGATGTGCTGCTGCCCGGCGCCCTGGCGGAGCTGACGGAGCAGATCGGGGCGGCGGACGCCATCCAGGGGCGCGTTGTGCGCGTTATTCCCGAAATATACCGCAATCCCAGAACGTACCGCTTCCGGACGGAGGTAGGATTGTCCCTGGCGCTGGGTGATCCGACCCGGCATCTGCTGTGTCACGGCTGGCTGCTGCGGCGCTCGCTCCTGACGGAACGTTTCAACGAGCGCCTGACCCTGGGAGAGGACGGGGAATGGATGCTGCGTACGCTGGCCCGGGCCGGAAGCGTGACTCTGTGCAGCACGCCGGTCTACCGTTACACGCTGCGGGCCGGTTCGGCCCTGCACAGCGGCGGAGCGGACGTCATCCCGGCCTATGAAGCCACGCTGGCGGCGGCAGCGCCCATGCTGGAAGCCCTGAATCTGCCAGCCTTTGCCGGAATGTACCGGCTGACGCACCTGCTGCTGGCGCTGACCCATGGCGACCTTTCGCAGATGCGCGTCCTGCGGGAAAAGGAGCCCTTTGCGCAGGATTTTGAGCTGACGCCGCTGCGGGGCTTCTCGCCGCGCATGGTGACGCTTCGGCTGCTCCGGGCCCGCCGGTATACGGCGGCGGCCTTCGTCATCCGCTGCCGCAGGATGGTCAACCGCCTGCGCGGCTGGCTGTGAAAATCCTGAAATATACCCTATGCAATCCTGGTACACACCCTGTTGTCTGGAGGTGCAGCACCATGAAACCCATCCGAGTGCTGGTGGTCGGCATGACGGCGACCGTCGGCGGCATCGAGAACTTCCTCATGACCTACTGCAGCCGCATCAATCCCGACCGCGTGCAGTTCGATTTCCTGACCCGCTTTGAGGACGCGGCCTATCCCGAAATGCGATCCGCCATCGGCCAGACCTATGTCATCCCCCGGCGCAGCGAGGATCCGGTGCGCTTCTACCGGGAGATCCGCCGCTTTTTCCGTGAGCACGGCAAGGAGTACGACGTCCTGTGGGACAACGAGTGCATGTTCAACGACATGACGCCCCTGCAGCTGGCGGCCGAGGCGGGCATCCCCGTGCGCATCGCCCACAGCCATAACCCGCAGAACATGGACGTGTCCCTGCGCGGACGCGGGCAGGAGATCCTGCACCGCACGCAGCGGCGGGGCCTGTCGCGCTGGGCCACGGCGCTGTGGGCCTGCTCGGCGCATTCGGCCCAGTGGGCCTGTCCGCAGATGGATCTGCCCTGCACCATCATCCCTAACGCCATCGACGCCGAGGCCTTCCGCCATGACCGCCGCGTCCGCCAGGAGGTGCGCGACCAGTATGACCTGGCCGACTGCCTGGTGGTGGGCCATGTGGCGCGGCTGCAGTACCAGAAGAATCAGGGGTTCCTGCTGCAGGCCTTTGCAAGGCTGCGTCAGCGCGAGCCGCGGGCGCGCCTGGTCATCGTGGGCGACGGCCCGGATCTGACGGATCTGGAGGTCAAAGCGGTGGAGCTGGACATTGCCCATGACGTGCTGTTCCTGGGCGTCCGGGACGATGTGCCCCGGCTGATGCAGGCCTTCGACCTGTTCGTGATGCCCTCGCGCTTTGAGGGCCTGGGCATGGCGGCCCTGGAGGCGCAGGCAGCAGGCTTGCCCTGCATCCTCTCCGACGCCATGCCGCGGGAGGCGGCGCAGACGGCGGACGTCACTTTCCTGCCTGCGGACGATCCGGACGTCTGGGCTGAGAAGATGCTGGACGTGCTGGAGATGCAGGCGCATCGCATCCGCCCGGACAATGTGCGACTGATCACCGACGCAGGCTACGGCATTGCGACGGCGGCGGACCGGCTGGCGGCGCGCTTTGAGCAGCTGGTGGGAAGGAGCCGCGCGTTCCGGCGGCGATTCCTGATGACGGTGCCGGTGACGGCCAGGGGAGTGCCTGCCATGCAGAAGGCCAGGCACGATGTGCAGCTCTTTGCCGCAGAGGCGGGATATGCCCCGGCAAAGGTGACTGCCAAGGACACCGCACGGGGCGGCTGGTGGTCAAGGTTCTGCCTGGGCCTGAGCGTCGCGGTGGACTGGATGCGGCTCTTCCTCACGCTGAACTGGGAGGATCTGCTGCTGGTGCAGTACCCTGTTTTCCCGGTCAGGAGCGCGTGGCTGGCGCGGTTCATGCTGCATATGGTGCAGTGGAAGGGCGCGCGCACGGCGGCCATCGTGCATGACCTGGATTCCCTGCGCCTCATCGGCGGACAGGCAGCCCGCTGGAGCGACCAGGTGCTGCTGCCTGCCTTTGACCGCATCATCGTACATACGGAGCGCATGAAGGATTACCTGATCAATCAGGGCGTGGAGCCGCAGCGGCTGGCGGTTCTTCAGCTGTTTGACTATGCCACCCCTGCGCTGATGCCGGAGCGCCGCCTGTCGCCGGAGGTCTGCTATGCGGGCAATCTGAGGAAGGACAAGGCGGGCTGGCTCTACGATATGCCCCGTACCCGGCTGACCTGGCACCTGTGGGGCGAGGGCTGGAAGGGGAAGAAGAGCCGCACCGACTTCATCCTGCACGGCACGGCGACGCCGGAGGCTCTGCCCGGGCTGCTGGAGGGCTCCTTCGGCGTGGTCTGGGATGGCGATACCCCCCGCGCGGGACGGGGTGTCTATGGCGCCTATATGATGCTCAATGCGCCGCATAAGCTCTCCCTGTACCTGGCGGCGGGCATGCCGGTGGTGGTCTGGGATAGGGCGGCCGTGGCGGACTGGGTGCGGGAAACGGGCGCCGGTCTGGTGCTGGATGACCTGACGGAGCTGCCCCGCGTCATTGCGGCAATGAAGGCGGATGAATATGAGAGCATGGTGCTGGCGGCCAGACGCGAGGGAATGAAGCTCCGCAGCGGACAGCGGCTTATCCATGCGCTGCAGCAGATCGAATGGGATAGTCTTGGATAATTATAGGGAAATAATGCAATAAAATGCACCGGTGGATGGCGGACATGCCGTCTGCCGGTTTTTCTGTGGTGAAAGTAGAATGATTGTGATTCGAAACCGATTTTGTTGACCGGAAAGCACAAATGATGTGATTCGAAAGCGATTTCGGCATCGTGTAAACGTTTTCGGAAAAAGCGCGCAAAACCAGTAAAATGCACAATGGTAACGCTTCCGGTGCTGGAAAGAATGGGCAATCTGGATAAAAAAGTTGAGAAAAATTACAAAAAGGGCTTGCATTTTTTACGATGTTGCTGTATACTGTGTTTGTGAACGAAACCGGTTTAGCAGAAGAAACGCGCAGCAGCCGCTGAGGCTGGCAGGAGGGAGGAGCGACAGTGGCCGTCACGATCAAGGATGTGTCCGCGAGGTGTGGCCTGTCGATTTCGACCGTCAGCAAGGCTTTCAACAATTATGCGGACATCAGCGCGGAGACGAGAGAGCTCGTCCACCGCACGGCGCGGGAAATCGGTTACTACCCCAACGCCATTGCGCGCACGCTCAAGACCAACCGCTCCTACAACCTGGGCGTGCTGTTCCAGGAGGAGCGCGGAACGGGCCTGACCCACAGCTTCTTCGCCTCGGTGCTGGACGCCTTCAAATCCGAATGCGAGAAGCATGGGTACGACATCACCTTCATCAACCACAACATCGGCTGGACAGGCATGACCTACCTGGAGCACTGCCGCTACCGCAATGTGGACGGCGTGTGCGTGGTCTGCGCCAACTTCTACGCCGCCGAGGTGGTGGAGCTGGTGGCCAGCGATATCCCCGTGGTCACCATTGACCATGCCTTCTCCAACCGCTCCTGCGTGCTGTCGGAGAACATTGAGGGCATGAAGGCGCTGGTGGCCCATGCGGCCGCCCTGGGGCACCGCCGCATCGCCTATGTGCACGGCGAGCATGCCTCGGTGACGGAGAACCGCATCACCGGCTTCTACCGCGGGCTGAGCGAGCATGGCATCGAGCATGTGCCGGAATACCTGCTGGAGTCGGTTTACGACAGCCCGGAAGCCGGCGCGGAGGCCGTGCGCAAGCTCATGGCCCTGCCCACCCCGCCCACCTGCATCCTCATGCCGGACGATCACAGCGCCCTGGGCGCCCTGAGCGCGGCCAAGGAGCTGGGCCTGCGGGTTCCCGAGGATGTTTCCATCGGAGGCTACGACGGCAGCCGCATCACCCAGATGACCCAGCCGCGCATCACCACCGTGGTGCAGGATGCGCAGCGCATGGGCCGCCAGGCGGCGATCTACCTGATCGACCGGATCGAGAATCCCCGCACGGCAGGGAGCGAGATGGGCCTGATTCCCGCCATGCTCCAGCCCGGCGAGTCCATCGGCCCGGTGCCCTCCCAGCATCAGGATTGACGGAAAGCCTGCTTCCCGGATGTTTTACGAGAAAATGAGAAAATGCGAAAATACGTAAAGCATCCCCCGAATCTGTCTTTAAGCGGCGCTGAGGTGCTGCTTAAGAAATAAAAACGCCTCCGCGAGAGGCAAAATTGCAAGGAGGAAACCACCATGAAGAAGCTTGTTGCTCTGGTTCTGGTCGTGCTGATGGCTCTGTCCACCTTCGCGATGGCCGAGGCTCCTGCTGAAGAAGGCAAGGTCCTGAACATCTACTGCTGGAACGATGAGTTCAAGACCCGTTTCGAGGCCTTCTACACCGTTCCCGAGGGCGTGACCGTGAACTGGATCATCGTCCCCAGCGAGGGCAATGCCTACCAGAACGCCCTGGACGCCGCTCTGCTGGCCCAGGAGACTGCCGCTGCTGACGACAAGGTTGACCTGTTCCTGGTTGAGGCCGACTACGCCGTGAAGTACTGCGGTTCCGATTACACCCTGGACGTCATCAACGAGGTTGGCCTGACCGAGGCTGACGTCGCCGATATGTACCAGTACACCAAGGATGTCATGACCGCCAATGGCGTGCTCAAGGGCGTGTCCTGGCAGGCTTGCCCCGCCGGCTTCATCTATCGTCGTTCCTTCGCCACCGAGGTGCTGGGCACTGACGATCCCGCTGCCGTGCAGGAGTTTGTCGGCACCTGGGAGAAGTTCGACGAGACCGCTGCCCTGATGAAGGACTACGGCTACTTCATGCTGTCCGGCTTTGACGATGCCTACCGCATCTTCTCCGACAACATGACCGCTCCCTGGGTTGTGGACGGCAAGATCAACCGTGACCCCGCCATCGAGCAGTGGATCACCATGACCAAGCTGTACACCGAGAACGGCTGGAACAACAAGGCCAACCTGTGGTCTGCTGAGTCCGGCGCCGGCGCCGGCCCCGAGGGCAAGGTGTTCGGTTACTTCGGCCCCGCCTGGTTCATCGACTTCTCTCTGGCTGGCTGGACTCTGGCTGACGCCTCTGCTCCCGCCGAGGTTGGCAACGGCACCTGGGGCGACTGGGGCTTCTGTGAGGGCCCGCAGGGCTTCTCCTGGGGCGGCACCTGGATCTGCGCTGCTGCCGGCACCGACAACCTGGCTCTGGTGAAGGACATCATGTACACCATGACCGTTGATAAGAACGTTGCTGTGGCTATCGTTGAGAAGTACGGCGACTTCACCAACAACGTGCCCGCCATGACCGAGATGGCTGCTGGTTCCTACCAGAACCCCTTCCTGGCCGGTCAGAATCACCTGGCTCTGCTGCTGAACAACGCTCAGGCCATCAACCGCGCCTCCTCCACCCCCTACGATCAGACCTGCTCCGAGAAGATCCAGTCCGCTATGGCTGACTACTTCAACGGCATCGTCGATCTGGAGACTGCCTGGGCCAACTTCTTCAAGGCTGTTGAGGAAGTGCACCCCGAGCTGACCCACTAATCCCTGATACCCAGTGGACTGGGGCGGACAGTTCCGGCTGTTCGCCCCGGCCCTTTCGGGGCGGCCCTTCAACAGGACACCGGACGCATGACGGGTCGGCGTCCTGCTGAAGGGCCGCGTTCTTTTGGTCGGACACGACCGGAGGGATGCGTCCGCAAGCTGTTCAACATTCAGAAGAGAGGTGCAAGCCATGTCGCAGACCGTGAAGCCGCGCAAGGTAAAGTCTGTCAGCTATGCCAAGTGGGGCTACATCTTCCTGATTCCCTTTTTCCTCACCTTCACGATCTTCACCCTCGTGCCGCTGGGGAGAACCTTCTACGAGTCGCTCTTTGAGCATTACTGGGCCCAGGGCGGCCTGATCGAGACGGGCCCGAATTACATCGGCCTGCAGAATTTCGTGACCATCTTTGCCAAGGAGAACCTGGGCAAGTACTTCATGAACACCATGATCATGTGGGTGATGGGCTTCATCCCGCAGATCATTGTGTCCCTGGCCCTGGCTGTCTGGTTCACGGACCGCAATATGCGCATCCGCTTCCAGCCCTTCTTCAAGACGGTCATCTACATGCCCAACCTGATCATGGCGTCCGCCTTCGCGATGCTGTTCTTCGTCCTGTTCTCCGACGGCGGCCCCATCAACGGCGCGCTGCAGTCCCTGGGCCTGGAGCCGGTGGAATGGACAAGGAACATGTGGGGCAACCGCATCCTGGTGGCGATGATGAACTTCATGATGTGGTTCGGCAACACCACCATCGTGCTGATGGCAGCGGTGATGGGCATCGACGCCTCCCTGTTTGAGGCGGCGGACATCGACGGCGCCAACGGCTGGCAGTCCTTCACCCGCGTGACGATGCCGCTGATCCGCCCGGTGCTGTCCTACACGCTGATCACCTCCCTTATCGGCGGCCTGCAGATGTACGACGTCCCGCAGGTGCTGACCAACGGCGGCAATGTGGCCAACCGCAGCTGCATGACCATCATCATGCTGCTGAACAACTACATCGGCAAGTCCAAAAACTACGGCTACGGCGGCGCGCTGTCCGTGCTGCTGTTCATCGTGACGGCGGTGCTGGGCCTGTTCGTGTACTGGTCGCTGAATACCAATGAGCGCGAGGCCAAGAAGCTTGCCAAGCAGCAGAAGCGCAAGCTGGCACAGATGCAGCAGGGAGGTGCGAAGGCATGATGACCAAGATCAAATCCCTGCCTGTCTGGGTCAAGCTGGCCATCACGGCGGTGGTCATGGCGCTTGTCGGCCTGGGTACCTACTATCTGGTTGCCAATCACATGCCGCCGTTCACGGCTGTAGCGAAGCTGGAGATCAATCCTGCCAACCTGGCCGAGGGCGTTGTGCTGGAGAACGATGGCCTGAGCAAGAATTCTGCGCTGCGCCTGAAGGACGTCCAGGCCGGCCGCCCCGCGACGGGCGAAAAGCTGACGGACATGTTTGTGGCGGTTTACGGCGAGGATGCGCTGGTCTGCCCCGTGTGTGACGCGGCCCTGCCCGAGGGGGCTGACATCTCCAAGAAGATCACCTGTGAAGGCTGCGGCGAGACGGTTGACCTGGGTACGCCCTTCAAGACCGCGCTGTCAAAGGTGACGGACGGCGCGACGGTCGAAAATGGCTACACGATCGTCTTCACCTGTCAGGATATGAACGCGCAGGTGGCGGAGAATATCGTCAGCCTGTATGTGCGCTCCGTGGATGCGTATGTGATCAACAAGGCGCCCGGCGAGCCGCAGCCCAACATCTGCGGCGAGGTGGTTCGCCAGTCCAACACCAGCCCCCGCACGCTGCTGCTGGCGCTGCTGGCGGCGACGCTGGTGGGCATGATCTGCTACATGGTGTTCACCTCCACGGCGGCGAATGTGGCCTTCCGCAAGCTGATGGCCTATACGCTGCTGGTGATCCTGTGCATCCTGTGCATCTTCTTCTTCTACATTCTGTTCATCAACGCTTCCCGCGTGCACAGTGAGATTCAGTCCCGCTTCTCGCTCCTGCCGGGCAAGTTCTTCATCCAGAACTGGAACAACCTCATGGCTGACCCGATGTTGCCCATCTGGCGCGGCATGGCCAACAGCCTGATCATCTCCGCAAGCGTGGCGCTGCTGAGCACCTACTTCTCCACGCTGACTGCGTATGCCATCCACGCCTACCAGTTCAGGATGCGCGATTTCGCCTTCAAGTTCATCCTGCTGGTGATGATGGTGCCCGGTCAGGTTTCCGCGCTGGGCTTCGTTGAGATGATGAACGTGTGGAACTGGGACAATACCTTCTGGCCGCTGATTGTGCCGTCCGTTGCTGCGCCTGCCGTGTTCTTCTTCATGAAGCAGTACATGGAGAGCGCGCTGCCCCTGGCCATCGTCGAGGCGGCCCGCATCGACGGCTCCAGCGAGTTTGGCACCTTCAACCGCATCGTGCTGCACATCATGAAACCCGCCATTGCGGTGCAGGCCATCTTCACCTTTGTCGGCGCGTGGAACAACTACTTCACCCCCGCGCTGCTGCTGAAGGCCGATGAGGTCAAGACCCTGCCCATCCTGATTGCGACGCTGCGCTCTGCGGATTTCGCCAAGTTTGACATGGGCAAGGTGTACATGATGATCTGCCTGTCCATCCTGCCTGTCATCGTGGTGTATCTGTGCCTTTCCAAGTTCATCATTGCCGGCGTGGCCGTCGGCGGCGTGAAGGAGTAAGGCGCCTGTCATGGTTTCCCGGGGGGATTGCTGCATCTGCGCGGCAGTCCCCCTTTTTCTGTGTCGGGGAAGGGCAGCAAAGCTGGAAACAGGGGACGAAAACGATTTTGCACCGACGCCCTGTCTGCCGGGGTGGTAACGTTTTCATTTTGACAACCAGGCAATGTGAACAAAATAAGTGCAAAAATGTGCCTGTTCAGTGGACAAAATGTATCGTTTTGCCTTGACAAGGCAAGGGGTTATGTACTAAAATATGGTCAGAGTCGATTGCGGAGGGGCGCTGTTTCCCTGTGCGAAAACGTTTTTGGACAGCACCGCTGCAATCGGGAAATGAAGGAGGGAAAACCAATGAAAAACGTTACCAAGCTCATGGCTCTGGTGATGGCTCTGATCATGGCGCTGGGCATGGTGCCCGCCATGGCAGAGGAAGCTGCCCCTGCGCCCACGGCGTTCCTGATGTACGCTGACGGCAACTGGGCTTACCAGGTCTGGAACGCGGGCGAGACCCCCGACGGCATCACGGTGAAGGAAGCCGTGATCACCGGCGAGGGCGACTACACCGTGGGTCTGGAATTCGCCACCCCCGCCGAGGGCCTGGCCTTTGCTGCCCTGGGCATCTCCGACGGCGAAGCGAACTTCCCCGGCTGGAAGATCCAGATCAACGAGATCCGCGTCAACGGCGAGGCGATTGCCTTCAACAAGGGCTACACCTCCTCTGACGACGGCGTTGTGACCCGCATGAACATCTTCAACGAGTGGGTCGGCGAGCTGCCCGCGGACGCCCGTTCCTTTGACGGCGATCTGACGGACGCCACCTGGACCATGGTTGACAAGGCTGCCTTCGCGGCCGTCAGCTCCGTTGAGGTTGACTTCACCTTCCACAAGTACGGCGTCGATACCGCTTACATCATGTTCGCGGATCAGAACTGGGCTGCCCAGTACTGGCTGGACGGCAACGAGTACCCCGTGACCGCCACCAACGCCACCATCACTGGCCCTGGCGACTACACCGTCGGCCTGGCCTTTGAGACCCCCGCCACCGGCGTGGCCTTCACCGCTCTGGGCATCAAGCACGGCGAGAATGTGTTCCCCGGCATGCTGATCCAGATCAACGACATCCGCATCAATGGCGAGTCCGTGGCCTTCACCAAGGGCTACACCTCCTCTGACGACGGCATCGAGACCCGCATGAACGTCATGAACGAGTGGGTGTCCGACGTTCCCGCCGACGGCCGCTCTGTGGACGGCACCCTGGATGGCGCCGCTGCCATCATCGTTCCCAAGGAGGCCTTCGCTGAGGTTTCTTCCTATGAGATCGACTTCACCCTGGTGCCCAAGTCTGATATGGCGTTCATCATGTTCGCCGATACCACCTGGGCCGTGTCTGCCTGGAATCCCGGTGAGTACTCCGAGACCAACGCCGTGAAGGTCGAGGGCCCCGGCACCTACACCCTGACCCTGGAGTTCGCCAAGGAGCTGCCCGGCTTCGCGTTCATCGCTGCCGGCATCGCCAAGGGCGAGCTGACCTTCCCCGGCTACTTCATGGACATCATTGACATCAAGGTCAACGGCGTGTCCATCGAGATCGGCAAGGACTTCACCACCACCGACGAGGGCATCACCACCCGCGCCAACATCTGGAACGAGTGGGTCACCGACCTGCCCGAGCAGGCCCGTATCGCCGACGGCAACCTCGAGGGCGCGACCGCGATGATCGCCACCACCGAGGCCCTGTCCGCCGTGAAGACCCTGGAGGTCACCTTCGAGTACATCTACGGCGAGCCCCCGGCTGCCGAGGACGTCAAGCTGACCGAGGAAGAGGTCACCGCGCTGCTGGCTGCCGACTATGCCGCTTATGTGGCCGTGCAGTCCGAGAGCTACATCTTCCGTAACGACTGGTACGACTCCACCTACGGCCGCGACACCAACCCCGAGTTCTTTGCCCGCCTGACCGGCTGGGACGCCGAGAGCAACCCCGTTGACTACGGCGGAACCTTCGTGGACTGCGAGATCACCGGCAATGGCACCTACACCGTGACCATGACCACCGGCGAGCACGGCTTCGGTGTGGACACCCTGCTGCGCTTCTTCCGCGCCACCACCACCATCCCCTCTGCCCTGGTCAAGGAAGGCTATGTGACCATCTCTGACTGCAAGGTCAAGATCGGTGACGGCAAGACCCAGGAAGCCGTGGTCCGTGCCGAGGCTGACTATGTGGAGATCGTTGTGCGCGACGAGTACAACAAGGTTGAGCCCGAGTACAGCTACCTGCCCGGCCCCAACACCACCGTTGTGTTCACCTTCACCGTGAACGGTCTGGCTGACTGATGAACACGGGCTGCCCGGCGTCCGGCGGATGCAATGTCCACCGGCGCCAGGCGGCATAAGAGAAGCATTGGCCCCACGGCGCTTTTCCTCACGGGAGAGCGCCGCGGGTGCTTTTCCGTAAGGCTGCCCATCCCGCCGCCGATGCGCGGTGAGGAGGTGTGCTCATGAGGGCAGCGGGCAGGAGCGTCCGCGCCTTCGTCAGCACACCTGCGTGGCTGTGCTGGTCAACGGTTACAGCAGAGAATTGAGGGATTGATATGTCGATGCACAATGCAGGGGGCGACCTGCGCAGGGCGCCCTATGAGGAGATCCGCGGCGGCAGGGTGAATCAGCTGCTGCTGTGGCCCGCCCGGGTGCTGATCTGCGTCCTGGCGGTGCTGCTCTTCCTTTCCATGAGCAACCCGGCGCAGACCGCCCTGCTGGGCCGTGCGTCCCTGGCGGGCCTTGGCCTCACCGGGGATGGCACGGAGGAGCTGGTCACTGCGGAAGCGCAGATGTCCGCCGCGGTGGATGCGCTGGACAACGCGGCCGCAAGGATGATGACCGCTGGTGACGGCCTGGTGTCTGCCGGGAGCGAGATGACCATGGCCAAGAACGCCCTGAAGGACGCCCGCGACGCCATGACGGCGGCCCAGGCGGCCCTGGACGGCACCCTGGGCGCGGAGGTCGCGGCCTGCGAGGCCGTGCTGGCCCAGGAGGACAGCGACGCCCTTGTCTACCTCACGCCGGCGGCGGAGGCGGTGCAGGCAGCGGTGGACGCCCAGGCGGCTGTTGCGGCCAACCCGGATGACGCATCTGCCGTTGCTGCCCGCGACGCGGCGGTGGAGACGGCCATGTACCTCATGTGGGATCCCAGCATCATGAGCCCGGAGACCATGAGCGTCACCGACGGCGTGGCGATGCTGTTCTCCGACGCGATGTGGTACGAGCCCTTCATGGAGGGCGACCCCAGCCGCGAGGAGAAGATGGCCGAGGCCATCGCAGCGGCACAGGTGCTTGTCAGCGATGCCCTGACGGCTGCCGACGCCCAGGTGGAAGCCCTGGCGGCGGACAAGGCGGATGCCGAGGCCCGGATGGCAGGCTTCGGGACGGCCTTGCCGGAGGTGCAGGCCAGCATCGACGCTGCCCTGGCTGCCCTGGACGAGGCGGACGCGGCCGTCAAGGCGGCCACCACGGCGAAGAATGCGGCCAGCAAGCCCAACGCCACCGAGGAGACCAAGGCCGAAGCGGCCCAGGCGGCTGACGCTGCCCTGGCTGCCCTGGCGGCGGCGGACAAGGCCATGGAGGACTGCGCCCGCGTGATGGGTGCGGCGGAGGACGCCTCTATCGTGGCTGGCACGGAGCTGAAGCGGGGCCAGGCGGGGACGATGCGCACCTGTGCGAATCTGCTGCTACTGGCCGTATTTGTGGGCCTTGCGGGCACGGTGATGTCCCTGGGCAACAACCGCATGCGCAAGCTGGGTCTGCCCGTGATGCTGGGCGGCGCGGCGGCAGCGGTGGTGCTGATTGTGATGATGTGCGGCGTGCACGGCAGCATTGCGGACAATGTGGCCGTCATCCGTGAATCCTATGGAACAACGCCCATGCCGGAGGCCCTTTCCGGCGCGCTGGGGCAGCTGGCGCTGGATATTCCCGATGCGTTGTGGGTCTGCCTGGTCGTTGCAGCCCTGACGGCCCTGTGCGCCCTGGCTGCCTGGCTGACCCTGCCCCGCAAGGTCGAGACGGCGATGCAGATCGACCTGCTGACCATCTTCATGCGGCTGACCCGTGTGCTGATTATCGTCACGGGCATGATGGTGTTCTTCCCGGGGCTGAATCCGGGCCGCGTGTCGGTGCTGATCAATGAGAACATGTCCCTGTTCACGGTGGCGACCTCCTATGGTACGCTGACCAACACGATGCAGTATGCCCTGACCCGCGGTATGATCCAGCCTGGCGTGTTCTACGCGCTCATGGCCGGCGCTGCGGTAAGCATGCTGGGCATCATCCTCAACGCAGCCGGCGCCTGTATGTCCCTGGGCAACAACCGGATGAAGAAGAAGGGCCTGCTGCTGCCGCTGCTGGGCTCCATGGCCATCGTGGTGGGCCTGCTGGTCATCTTCAGCGTCTACAACACCCTGGTGGACGTGGCGGCCCAGGGCGCGACGGTCTACAAGAACATCCAGCCCATGCTGCCTGCGGGTCTGGTCTTCTGGGCTGTCAGCGCGGTGCTGGTGTTCCTGAGCAGCTTTGTGACCTGGTACCTGCTGCCGGACGAGCTGGAAGAGAAGATGGAAATGGAGGAGAAATACCGCAATTTCCTGATGTTCCTGCCCATCCTGATCCTGACCTTCATCTTCGCCTACCTGCCCATCTACGGCTGGCGCTTCGCCTTCTTTGACTACAAGATCGGCGACAAGCTTCTGCTGTTCGACGTGGTGGAGAACGGCGTTGTGACCCAGGAGAGCAACTATGTGGGCCTGAAGTGGTTCACCTATCTGTTTGAGAACAAGGCCAACCTGGACGATCTGGTGCGCGTGCTGCGCAACACCCTGATCATGTCCGGTCTGGGCATCGCCACCAGCTGGCTGCCCATCGCCTTCGCGGTGCTGCTGGCGGAGGTCCGTTCCTCCAAATTCCAGCGCGTGGTGCAGACGCTGACGACCATCCCGAACTTCATCTCCTGGGTTCTGGTATATGCCATCGCCTTCGCCATCTTCTCCACGGACGGCTTCATCAACTCCTTCCTGCGCAACATCATCGGCATCGCCGGTGCAAACACGGATTATCTGGCCAGCGCGGACTGGATCTGGGTGAAGATGTTGCTGTGGGGCACCTGGAAGGGCCTGGGCTGGAGCGCCATTGTCTACATTGCCGGTATTGCCGGTATTGACCAGCAGCTGTACGAGGCTGCCCGCGTGGACGGTGCAAACCGCTTCCAGTGCATCCGCCACATCACCATTCCGGGTCTGATCCCCACCTACATGGTGATGCTGCTGATGAGCGTGGCGGGCATGCTGTCCAACGGCATGGATCAGTACCTGGTGTTTGAAAACGCCATCAACAAGGACGTGATCGAGGTGCTGGATCTGTACGTGTACAACATCGGCATCAAGTCCGGCCTGATCCCGCTGTCCACGGTGGTGGGCGTGTTCAAGTCCCTCATTGGCGTGACGCTGCTGTTTGGCGCGAATGGTATTTCCAAGGCCATCCGCGGCGAGAGCATCATTTAAGGAGGTCGATGAGAGATGAGCAAGAAGATCCGCAACAAGTCCCACATCACCCGTTCGGCGGGCGACGTCGTATTCGACACCCTCCTGTACATTTTCTTTGGCCTCTTCACGCTCCTGTGCGTGTTCCCGTTCTACTACCTGTTCATCAACACCATTTCCAACAACGACGCCGTCACCAGCGGCCTGGTCAACTTCTATCCTATCGGCCTGCACTTCAAGAACTACATCGCCCTGAAGGACGTGGCAGACCTGGGCTCCTCCGTCATCGTGACGGTGGCGCGTACCATCATCGGCACGGCGCTGATGGTGATCGTATCTGCCTGGGCGGGTTACCTGGTGACCAAGCGGACGATGTGGAAGCGCTCCTTCATGTACCGCGCGCTGGTCATCACCATGTACTTCAATGCCGGCCTGATCCCGTGGTACATGAACATGCTGATGATGGGCCTGACGAACAACTTCATGGCCTACATCATTCCGGGCATGATCGCGCCCTACAACATCATTCTGGTCAAGACCTACATCGAGTCCATCCCGGCGTCTCTGGAGGAAAGCGCGGTCATCGACGGCGCGAATACGCCCACGGTGTTCATGAAGATCATTCTGCCCCTGTCGGTGCCGATTCTGGCGACCATTGCCATCTTTGGCGCGGTGGGCAACTGGAATTCCTTCCAGGACTCCCTGCTGCTGATGTCCTCCAAGCCGGAGATGTACACGCTGCAGCACCGCCTGTATGTGTACCTGAACCAGTCCTCCAACCTGGGCGCGCTGGTATCCGGCTCCGGTCAGCTGAGCCAGGCGCAGGCGGACACCATGCTGTCCTCCCGCGTCATCAAGTACACCATTTCCATGGTTTCCATCATCCCCATCCTCTGCGTTTACCCCTTCATGCAGCGCTTTTTCGTCAAGGGCATCATGCTCGGCGCTGTCAAGGGCTAAGCAGCGTGACGCTGCACC
>JAFXDB010000044.1 GCA_017516305.1 Clostridia bacterium
ACGCCTTGGGGGCAGGAGGGGGACGGGGGGAAAACTCCGGTAGTTTTCCCCCAGCGCCTTTGCGCCGCTTTCGGCGGGCGAAAGCGGCTTCCAGCTTACATTGTTAGTCATTCCCTAAGAAAACGTGAAGAACCACTTTTTAGCTTTCTCCGCCGACTGTTCTTTCGCTGTTCAACCCTTGCAGAAACGCCCTGCATCCATTACAATAGGATGTGCTTAACCGAAATCAAACGCGTGCTTCGCGTGTGCAAGGAGCGATATGACATGGAAAAGATCGAGATGACGACTCCCCTGGTGGAGATGGACGGCGACGAGATGACCCGTGTCCTGTGGAAGGACATCAAGGATCTTCTCATCCACCCCTTTGTGGAGCTGAAGACCGAGTATTATGACCTGGGCCTGCCCCACCGCGACGAAACGAACGACCAGGTGACCATCGACAGCGCCAACGCCACCAAGAAGTACGGCGTGGCCGTCAAGTGCGCCACCATCACCCCCAACGCCCAGCGCATGACGGAGTACAACCTGCATGAGATGTGGAAGAGCCCCAACGGCACCATCCGCGCCATGCTGGACGGCACCGTGTTCCGCGCGCCCATCCTGGTGTCCGGCGTGAAGCCCACCGTGCGCACCTGGCAGGCCCCCATCACCATCGCCCGCCACGCCTATGGCGACGTGTACCGCAACGTGGAGATCGACGTGCCCGGCACGGGCAAGGCGGAGCTTGTCTTCACCGGCGAGGACGGACAGGAAATCCGTCAAACGATCTTCAATTTCAAGGGCCCCGGCATCCTGCAGGGCGTGCACAACCTGGACGCCTCCATTTCCTCCTTCGCCCACGCGTGCTTCCAGTACGCCCTGAGCGTGAAGCAAGATCTGTGGTTCTCCACCAAGGACACCATCAGCAAAACCTACGACCACACCTTCAAGGACATCTTCCAGGAGATCTACGACAGCACCTACAAGGCGCAGTTCGAGACTGCGGGCATCGAGTACTTCTACACACTGATCGACGACGCTGTGGCCCGTGTGGTGCGCAGCAAGGGCGGCTTCATCTGGGCCTGCAAGAACTACGACGGCGACGTGATGTCCGACATGATCGCCACCGCCTTTGGTTCCCTGGCCATGATGACCTCCGTCCTGGTCAGCCCCGACGGCAAGTTTGAGTACGAGGCCGCCCACGGCACCGTCACCCGCCACTACTACCGCTACCTCAAGGGCGAGGAGACCTCCACCAACCCCGTGGCGACCATCTTCGCCTGGTCCGGCGCACTGCGCAAGCGCGGCGAGATGGATAACCTCCCCGACCTGATGGCCTTTGCCGACAAGCTGGAGAAGGCCACCATCGACACCATCGAGGCCGGCGTGATGACCAAGGATCTGGCCATCATGTGGGAGGGCAGCGAGTGCACGGCCGTCAACAGCCGCGCATTCCTGGAGGCCATCGCCACCCGGCTGGCATGAGAGGAATTCTTCATTCTTAATTCTTAATTCTTAACTTAATGCAAATCGCTCCCCGGCGGCCATTGCGGTCACCGGGGAGCTTCGGTTTCATTTGTCAGCCGTCATATCAGCAGCAGCCGTTATGATTGCGGCGGTCATAGGTTCCGACGCGGCAGGTCGTAGCCGCCACGAAGACAATGCCCGTCAGGATGGCGGTGGCTCCGGCGATCAGGCCGGCATAACCCAGCGCCTCCGGCAGCAGCACCGTCAGCACAATGCCGATGACGCCAATGGCCAGGAGAATCAGGCCGATGATCTTCATCATGATCCCTCCTTCCGCTTACATAGAATGCAGCAGCGCTTCCGGCGGTGCGCCCCGGAGAAGAAATTCCGCAAATCATCCGGAAGGGCTGACAAATCCGGAAAAACGTGCTATACTTATCAGGCATGAATCATCCTGATGGAGGTATCCCATGATCGACGTATTTCAGGCCGCGATCCTCGGCCTTGTGCAGGGCCTTGGCGAATTCCTGCCCATTTCCTCCTCCGGTCACCTGATGCTGGGCCGCATGGTGCTGGGCATTGAGATCGACCAGGCTTCTGCCGCATATCACATGCTGGACATCCTGCTGCACATCGGTACGCTCATTCCGGTGCTGATCGTGTTCTGGAAGGACTGGTGGAGGATGCTGCGCCATCCCTTCAAGTCGAAGACCCTGCGTCTGCTCTTTGTTGCCTCCCTGCCCACGCTGGTGGTCAAGGTGTTGTTTGACGATTTCCTGGACGGCGCGGAAACCGGCTGGTTCCTGGGCGTCAGCTTCTTGATGACGGCGGTGTTCCTGCTGGTCTCCGAGTATGTCAGCAACCGCAGGCAGGCCACCATGCGCAAGCCCGGTTATCTTCAGGCCATCATCATGGGCTGCATGCAGGGCGTCGCCCTGCTTCCCGGCGTCAGCCGCTCCGGCTCCACCCTGGCCGGCGGTCTGCTTGCCGGCGTGGAACGCAAGTCCGCAGCCAAGTTCTCCTTCATGATGAGCGCCCCGGCCATTGTGGCCGCCCTGCTCCTGGAGGGCTGGGATTTCATCGACAGCGGCGCCATGGCCACCCTGGACGTGGGCAGCCTGATCCTGCCGACGCTGGTGGGCATGCTGGTGGCGGGCCTGGTGGGCTATGCGGCCATCCGCTTCATGCTCAAGCTGATTGCCAACGTTTCGCTGAACTGGTTCGCGCTGTACGTGGCCATCCTGGGCCTGGCCTTCCTGGTGCTGCAGCTCCTGCAGCTGCCTGCGCTGAACGTCCCCGAATTCGCTCCACCTGCGGCGGAGGCTGCCGCAGCGCTGCGGATGCTGGCGGTGTGATTGCCCGCTGCATCAGGCGCATCCTTCCCGTCTCAACGGCCTGCATCCTCCGGGGTGCAGGCGTTTTTTGTGGGAGCCTGGCACATCATCAGCCGATGCGGGATATATACGCATCATTTTCGCGGTTTTTCATGCAGGTGCACACTTTTCCACGCTATTCACATGCTTTTTACATCTGCAATGCAGCTTTTGCTGTACAAACGCCCTGCAAGGTGCTATAATTATGATGTATGACCATGACGAAGGAGGCTGAAGCATGCCGCAGCCGATAAAAAATATGTTATGCCTTGCGCTGGCGATGCTGCTGGCTCTGCTGCCCTGCACATCGCTGGCCGAGGCGGCCCCCAACCCCACCCGCAGCCCCAACGCCCCCGCCTACAACGCCGAGGAGCCCGAAAACCTGGAGGAGGATCAGTTGACGGCGTGGTCCTGCCTGGTGATGGAGGAAAGCACGGGCGAGATCATCTTTGAAAAGAACATCAACATGATCCTCTACCCTGCCTCCACCACCAAGATCATGACGGTGCTGCTGGGCATCGAAATGTGCGGCCTGGATGAGATCGTCACCGTCAGCGCCAACGCGGTGAACATCCCCGACCCGGACGCCACGATGCTGGGACTGGATGTGGGCGAGGAAATCCGCATGGAGGATCTGCTCTACGGCACCCTTCTGCGCTCGGGAAACGATGGCGCCGTCGCCATTGCCGAGCATGTGTCCGGCAGCGAATGGGAATTCGTCAACCTGATGAACGAACGCGCCCGGGAACTGGGGATGACCAACACCCATTTCATGAATCCCCACGGCCTGCACGATCCCAACCACTACACCACCGCGTATGACATGGCCATCCTGGCCCGGTATGCCATGAGCAACCCCGTGTTCCGCCAAATCGCCGGTACCAGGAACTACAATATCGACAAGACTAACACCCACCGCGCCCGCACCCTCACCACCCGCCACCGCATTATGCTGCAAACCTATTCAGGCGAGGCAAACTCCTACTACTACGCCCCCGCCACGGGCATCAAGTCCGGCTATCACAGCATGGCGCAGTACTGCTACGTCGGCAGCGCCACCCGCGATGGCGTTGATCTCATCTCCGTGGTGCTCTGCTCCGGCCGTTACGACTACATGCGCGACACCCAGCGGCTGTTCGAATACGGCTTCAGCCAGTTCGAGAGCGTCACCGTCGGTCACCTGTATCAGATGTACCCCTTCAAGGTCTACACCAGCGGCTATGCCCTCAACGACCAGGGGCTGGGCGAGCTGGAGCTCAGCGCCGTTCCCGCAGACCCGGCCAACGATCCCCTCATCACCCTTCTGCATGAGGATGTGGACGTCATGGCCCGGAATCTTCAGAACATGGTGCTGGTGCAGTACACGCGCGCGCTGGTCGCCCCCATCACCGCGGGCGAGGTCATCGCCACGATGACCTACGTCATCCCCGGCACGGGCGAAGTGGTGGATTACAATCTGCTGGCGACCCGCAGCGTACCGGAGAGGACCGACCTGCCCCCGACCCTGGCGGAAATCGCCGAAATGACCGCCGCAGATCCCAATCCCTTCCCGCCCATCACGCCGGAAGTCGTGATCATCTTCATGCTGCCCTTCATCATCGCGGGCCTGGTGGTCTTCGCCATCTGGTACCTCCTCCGGGCGTCCCGGAAGTTCTACGCCCGCCTGCCCAAGAGCGGCCGCCGCTATGCCAAGTGAGCCCAATGCCTCTTTTCACAGAGGCATTTTTGCAAGGTTTCTGTGATTCTCTCCCGCAAATTCTCATCGTTTTCTCATGAAGTCCTATGCGTTTTCACAAGCAGCGCGGAAAAGTTTGTGCTATGATATCACCATCAGCTGAAGCAAGCACACCGGCTGACGCTGCGGCCCACGCCGGAGGACATACTTGAAAGGGGAACAACAACATGGCATCCTATACCGTTGAAGACATCGAACTCATCCGCCAGAAGAGCGGCATCAGCTACCAGGAGGCTGTAAGCCTCCTGGACTACCACAACGGCAACGTCGCCCGCGCCCTGGTGGACCTTGAGCGCAACGGGCGCATCAAGGCCCAGTCCGCCCGCCCGGACGCCGCCGCCAGCCAGAAGAAGTCCACCGGCCGCAGCGGCATCGCAGAGTGGGTCAGCAAGCTCTACCGCGCGCGCCTGAAGATCACCAAGGACAGCACCACCGTGGTCAACCTCTCCGCCCTCTTCGGCATCGCAGCGCTGATCTTCTCCCCGCATATGGTGATTGCCGGCGGTCTGGCCAGCCTGGTGCTGGGGTACAAATTCGCCTTCGTGAAGGATGACGCCGACTTCCGCGGCGAAAACCTGGAGCGCATGGTGCGCAGCGCAGCGGACAATGTGCGCAGCTCGGTGAGCGATTTTGCCCGCGGGTTCCAGAATGGCGCCCAGCAGACCTCCGGCTCCAGGAACGCAGGCCATCCCTATGCCGCCAATGACGCCGTCGGCGAGAACGCTGAACAGGCCGGAAAGCCGGAAAGCAGCTTCTATGCCACCCACAACGCCGCTTCCTACCGCGCCAGCGTACCCACCATCAACGTTCCCGTGCAGGTGGAGGGCCAGGACGGCTCCGTCACCGTGCAGGGCGACACGGAGGGCTTCACCAGCGCCACCATTGACTGATGCATCCGGAAAGGGAATGTCGCGGGAGACATTCCCTTTTCACCATACCATATGGAGGAATGAAAAATGAGCAGGATCCTGATCATTGAGGACGAGCGGAAGATCGCCCGTTTCCTGGAGCTGGAGCTGACCCACGAGGGCTACGAGGTCGCCACCTGCGGCGACGGGCGGACGGGGCTGGAAAAGGCCCTCTCCTGGAAGCCCGACCTGCTGATCCTCGATCTCATGCTGCCCGAGCTCAGCGGCATCGAGGTCTGCCGCCGCCTGCGGCATGACAGCGATGTGCCCATCATCATGCTCACCGCCAAGGACGACGTGTCGGACAAGGTGATGGGCCTGGATATGGGCGCGGATGATTACATGACCAAGCCCTTCGCCATCGAGGAGCTGCTGGCGCGCATCCGCGTGGGGCTGAAGAAGCACCGGAGCTCCGCGGCAGCCGCGACCCCGGCCCCGACCCTGACCGCAGGCCCCCTGGTGCTCGATCCCGTCAGCTATACCGTCAGCTTCTCCGGAACACCCGTACAGCTGACGAAGAAGGAATTCGATCTCCTGCGTTACCTGATGCAGCATGCAGGCCAGGCCGTGAGCCGCGACGCGCTGCTGACGGACGTCTGGGGCTACGATTACGCCGGAGACACCAATGTGGTGGACGTGTACATCCGCTACCTCCGCCACAAGATCGACGAGCCCTTCGGCGTCAAGACCATCCACACCATCCGCGCCGTGGGATATAAATTCCAGTATGAATAAGCAGGAAACGCGCCGCGTCCGGACGGCGACAAAGAGAGAACCCCGTTCCCGCAGGAGGAAGCAGCGCACACAGCCCTTCATCTGGGATCTGACAAGCAATTTCCGCCTGTCGCTGACCTTCCGCATTGCGCTGAGCTATTCCTGGCAGCTGATGCGCACCAGCCTCCTGGCGCTGCTGGTGATGACCGTCATCTATGCCGGGACGGTGCTGGCGGACATCGAGCAGGACATCGACCGGCTCCGCACCGCCGTTCCGGATGACGGCGACGCCTATACGCAGCACATCATCCAGGACAGCGCCATCTCCGTCCAGTATCTGCCGGACGCCCCCTTCACCGGCGGCGTCCTCCCCTTCCTGAATTACCGCGTCATTTCCCTGGAGTTGGTGCAGCGCTCGCCCCTCATGACGGCAGAGGCTTCCCACATCGGCGGCGGCACGATTCGCATTCTCATCAGCCTTGTCAAGCCTGCCTCCACCTGGCTCTGGCTCTGCGGCGCGGTCATCCTGATCGACCTCATCCGCATGGCGTCCTTTCTCAGGCGGCAGGAGAAGCTGTGCCACAGCGTCCTGGCGCCCATCCGGGATATCACCGACATGGCCACCACCCTTTCCGCCTCCAACCTCTCCAACCGCATCAACATTGCCGGCACCAAGAATGAGCTGAAGGATCTGGCCGCCGTCATCAACACCATGCTTGACCGCATTGAGCGCAGCTACAACAGCCAGAAGCAGTTCGTCTCCGACGCCTCCCATGAGCTGCGCACCCCCATCGCCGTGCTGCAGGGATATGTGCGCATGCTGCAGCGCTGGGGCAAGTCCGACCCCGAGGTGTTGGATGAGGGCATCAGCGCCATTGCCCAGGAAACCGCCAGCATGAAGGAGCTGGTGGAGAGCCTGCTGTTCCTGGCCCGCCATGACAAAAAGACGCTGATGATGGAGATGACTTCCTTCGACATCCTGGAAGTGGCCGAGGAGCTGCACCGGGAAGCCGCTATGGTGACCCCGGAGGATCGCTTTGTCCTACAGCCAGCGGAAAGCATGGTCATCCAGGCTGACCGCAACATGATCAAGCAGGTGCTGCGCATCCTGTGCGACAACGCAGTGAAATACACGCCCAAGGGCGGCGTCATCACCATTGGCGTCCAGGGGCGCAAGGATGGCGTGACCCTGTCCATCGCCGACAATGGCCCCGGCATCCCGGCTGACGAGCTGCCGAAGATCTTCGAGCGCTTCTATCGCAGCGATGCTGCGCGCAAATCGGAGGGCGGCGGCCATGGCCTCGGCCTGTCCATCGCCCGCATCATCGTCAAGGCCCACGGCGGCAAGCTCCGCGTCCGCAGCAAGGTCGGTAGCGGCTCCACCTTCTACGTTGACCTCCCCGACAAGCAGCCCATCACCGTCCCGGAGGAAGGTCGCCCCGTACCCGATGAATGATTTCCCCGCCGTCCCCTCACCGGGACGGTTTTCTTTTTCCAAAGAAACGCATTCGTTCCCCTATTTGTTCGCATTTCATCTTGACACGCGAACTTTTGTTTGCTATAATATAGGTGTTCAGGAAGATCCTGAACGAAAACAAACAGGAGGAACCATGAGCAATATCCAAACCCAACATACCTATCGCGTTGACCTGAATCAATGTCCGCTGAGCGCCGGGCTGGAGCGTCCGCTGAGCCATACGGATGCGCTGGCTGACGAATTCGTTATCTGCGTCCGCCGCGGCATGACGCCTGCAAACCTGACCGGCATGAACGTGCTGGGCAGCATCACCTGGGGTGAGCGCATGACCCTGCCTCTGCGCGGCACGGTTCAGGGCAGCAGCGCCGTGCTGACCCTGCCGGAAGAAGCCTACGCAGTCCCCGGCACATTCACCCTGACCATACAGCTGGAGGACGGCGACGTGCGCCACACCCTTGTGCACCTGCAGGGGCAGATCGCCCGCACCAGCAGCGATACCCTTATTCCGTCCGACGACGTCCTGCCGACCCTGCCGGAGTTCCTGCAGCACATGGAGGACATGGACGCCGCCACTGCCGCCGCACAGGAGGCGGCCGCCGACACCCGCGCAGCCGCCGCCGACATGGCCCGCCAGAGCGCTGCCGTCCTTGCCGACCTCACCAGCGCCATGCTGCAGGCCGGGCCCGCCATTGTCTGCGAGGCCGGGGGCAGCATCCTGCATTGCAGCGACGCCGCCGTCCGCCCCCTCTGCTCCGCCGTGACGGCGCTGGAGCTGACCCAGCCCGGCACCGGCGACCCGAGCCCCAACAACATCCGTCCCCTGCCCGGCTGGGACGCTGTCAACCTGACCCGCACGGGCAGGAATCTGGTCAGCCACCTGGACTATGCGAAGCAGGAAGGGCATAAATCCACGGTCATCGGTGGGGACGTTATTGACGTTACTGTGCCAAGTCAGTACGACTACGGCAATATTCCGGTACAGCTCAAGGCCGGTGTGACCTATACTCTTGTCATCGACTGGGAGGTGTACGGGCGTGATGATGCAAGCACCGGCAACACCAGTGCATCTTACTACATCGGCAAAGCCGGAACGACATCTGCATATATCCGCACCCGCACG
>JAFXDB010000045.1 GCA_017516305.1 Clostridia bacterium
ACGGGCTCCTCGACGACGGGCTCCTCAACGACGGGCTCCTCGACGGCGGGGGTGCCATTCAGGGCGTCCTGAGCCAGGTACAGGGCAGCCAGAGCCTCGTCCACGGCGACCTGCGCGGTGGCATTGGCGGACTGGGCAGCGGCCAGGTCAGCCTCCAGCACGGCGATCTGCTCCACGTTGGCGGCGTTGGTGGCCTCCAGGGCAGCCAGGTCAGCCTCCAGGGTGGCGACGCGGGCGGTGGATTCCTCCAGGGTCACGGTCGCCTCGTCCAGGGCTTCCTGCGCAGCAGCCAGCTGATCTTCGATGTCTTCCTTGTCGGCGATGGTGGTGGTCAGTTCGGTGTTGACGTCGCCCAGCTGACGGTTGAGGCTGTCAACCTCGGCGTTGAGGTTGTTGGTGCGGTTGAGCATCACGGCGATGATGGCCACGGCGGCCACCAGCACGACGATCAGTGCGATGAGGGTCGCATAGCTCTTCTTGGCGGGCGCGGCGGCGTTGGCCTTGACGGGGACGGTCTTGGCAGGGGTCTTTGCGCCCTTCTTGGTGTTCTTGGACATGGGGACATCCTCCTTTTGGTTTTCGGGTTCTGTGAGGGAATAGGGGATCACTGCCGGAGCGCGTCCTGCGCCTCCGTCAGCACGGTGAGCACCTCGTCCACCTGAAGGGAGGTGTCAGCCGGGACGGGCAAAGCGGCCAGCTGGGATTGCAGCTGGGCGATCACGGCCTCCTGGGCGGCGACGGTCTCCCGCAGGGCGCTGCGCTGCGCCTTGAGCTCGGTGACCCGGGCGGCAGCGGCCTCAGCGGCCGGTTCGGCAAGTTCCAGCTCCGCCAGCACATCGGGGAGCTCTGCACAGTATTGCTCCATTTCGCGCTGCTGCTTGAGCAGACGCTTCTGGGCGGTGTCAAGCTTGCCGGTCAGGTCGGCGATCTCCGCCGACAGGCTTTGATGACGGAGAATCTGGCTGACCATCACCACGCAGAGCGCAAGCATGATGACCACGAACAGGAAACGGAACCAGCGGGGCAGCCCGGTGGAACAGTTGGGCATCTGAAACATTCACCTCCCGGCAGGGGATATTCGCTGTATGCTTTCACCAGTATAGCATACCTGATGGAAAAATGCAAAGGCGTTTGGGAGAGATATTGGCAGTTTCGTGTTTTTTTCCGGTATAATTTACGATTTTGACACAAAGCTTTGGAGAACGGGCGCGGCGGAGCGTCAGTCGCCGGACTGCCGCCGGAGGATCTCTTCATTCACGCGCCTGCGCAGCTGCAGGAGGTAATCGTTATTGCGCGGATAGTCGCTGAAGGTCACCGGCCCCTGGGGCGTGCCGTCGATGAGGGATACGACATGCTCATGGCTGGTCAGCTGTGCGAGCAGCTGGCAAGCCCGCAGATCCTGCAGGGCCTGCATGGTCACCGCCAGGCGGATGGATTCCTCGGGATAACCGTCACGGCCGGGGTACACCTGAAAGGGATCGCCCGCCGGCACCCAGCCGTCGGCGTCGGTGGTGCAATAGGGGTCGATGGCGTAGTCGGAGTACTCGCTGTTGTAGAAGTTGAAGCCCCACTGAAGAAAACCTGCAATGCGGTACTTGAACAGCTGCACGCCCAGGATGCGGTTGCGGTAGGAGGGAAAGGCGATGAACATGTTGCTGACCTTGCGCGCCTGTGCGCAGCAGTAATAGGTCCAAAGCCCGGACACCTGATGCTGCAGGAAGGGCCCGATGGCGTCGTTGGCGGGGATGGGCATGGGCACCAGCCCCTGCTCGTAGAAGCTGTACTCGCTCAGTGCGTCCATGATGCGGCAGCCCTGCAGCAGCGCATCCACCTGGGCGCGGGCCTTCCGGTAATGCTCCAGGTGCTTGTGGGAGGGTTCGTCGGAAATGTGCCAGTACACCGCGTCTGCAATGCCTTCTTCCTCAAATACGCGGCGAAGGGCGGGGATGTAGCATTTCAGGAAGCGGCCGTACTCCTCCCCGGCGGCGTCCGTGTCCCAGCCGAAGATGCACTTCGGCGCGCCATCCATCCGGGCGATGATTTTGGGCGCATGCCTGGCTCCCCATTGGGTGAAGAGGTGCGCCACCTCGTGGTACTTCACGCCGCAGCGCCTGCACATGCGGATCCAGCGGCGGACATTCTGCATGTCGAAACGGTATTCGCCGTCCGATACCGTGATATTCACCAGCTGCGTGGTGAGGCGCTCTCCGCCCTCCCTGGTATCCAGCGGCGGGGTGTGTACGGGCATCAGCATCATGTTGATGCCATTATCCACCGCGCAGGCGATCTGATTCTCGATCAGCTGCCAGTGCCTTTCGGAAAAGACGTCTACGCCGTAATACTGGGCCAGGCCGTCGCAATGGAACCATTTGGTGTGTATCAGCGTCTGCTCGGGCAGGCGTCCGGGCAGGATTTCGATTTGTACGCTGCGGGTGTGCCGGAGGTGCATGGGGTCGCTGCTCAGGGTGATGTCCGCCGGATACACGCCGGGCGGCACCTCTCCCCGGGGATCCACCCGCAGCCACAGGCAGCTCCAGGTGCTGCCGGCATGCAGCGCGTGGGGACGAAGGGGCGACAGCAGATCGGGATACAACCCCGGCTCCGTACGCAGGCAGTCCTCTGCCGCGTCGGCGTAAATGGGGAATGCCACCGGCACATGCCTGACCTGGCGGACGGTGAGATACTGCTCGATGGGGCTGTGAATGGCAAGCTGCACCTCGCAGCGGTATGCTTCCCCTGTGCGGAATGCCAGCTGAAAATCGATCTTCTCGTTCTCAAAGCCCTGGAAACAGCCGCTGCATTCCCCGGGGGCCTCATCCAGAAACACTTTATCCAGATGGGTGAGGATTCTTGATTCCAGACACATGGTCACATGCCTCCCTGCAGGGTCATCCTGTTAATAATAGGATCAGTATAGCACAGTTCTCCGCGGAGATAAAGTGCTGGAGGAAATACGTTGTGGGTGGATGGATGGACTGGTTCGGGTCATGTCGATAAAAAAAGAAAAAAAGGGGTTGCAATTCCTGTCGGTTTCAGATATAATAAACCGGATAGCGATGTACAGCTTGCCGACGCGATCAGACAAGGAGGATGTCCACGTGCGAATGCTGCTCAAGGGCGGTCTGGTATACGATCAGGGCCAGCTTGTCCCCATGGATATCGAGGTCACGGACGGTATCGTCACCGGCCGCGGACAGGCTATTTCTTCCAATGCAGATAAAGTGTTTGATTGCCGCGGTCTCGCGGTTTTTCCCGGATTTGCGGATGTGCATGTGCACTTGCGTGAGCCGGGTTTTTCTTATAAGGAAACGATTGAAACCGGCACGAGGGCCTGCGCCCGCGGCGGCTACACGGTGGTGGGCGCGATGCCCAACCTGAATCCTGCGCCGGACAGCGACTAGCATCTGGCGGTGCAGGAAGGGCTGATTTCCGGGCAGGCGGTCATCCGGGTGCTGCCCTATGCGGCCATCACCATCGGTCAGAAGGGCGAGGGGGAATTGGTGGACATTCAGGGCCTGGCGCACCGGGTCATCGGTTTCTCCGATGACGGGCGCGGCGTGAAGGAAGCCGATACCATGCGGGAGGCCATGGCGCGCTGCGCTGCGGCGGATTCCATCATCGCGGCTCACTGCGAGGACATGAGCCTCATTCCGCCCGGCGGTGCGATTCACGACGGCGAGTTCGCCCGCGCTCACGGCATCCCCGGCATCCCCAGCGAGAGCGAATGGGCGCCCATTGCCCGCGACGTGGAGCTGGCGAAGGAAACTGGCTGCCGCTACCACGTCTGCCACGTCAGCACGAAGGAGAGCGTGGCCATCATCCGCCAGGCCAAGGCGCAGGGAATTGACGTCACCTGCGAGACCGGCCCCCACTACCTGCTGCTGTGCCAGGATGATTTGCAGGACCTGGGCCGCTTCAAGATGAACCCGCCCCTGCGCGACAGGGAGGACATGGCCGCGCTGGTGGAGGGCATCCTGGACGGCACGATCGACATGATCGCCACCGACCACGCGCCCCACTCCGCCGAGGAGAAGGGCAGGGGACTGGCGAAGTCCGCCATGGGCGTGGTGGGCATCGAAACCGCCTTCCCGCTGATGTACACCTACTTCGTGGAGACGGGCCGGATGAGCCTCGAAATGCTCATCGATCGCATGGTGTACGCGCCCCGCAAGCGTTTCCGCCTGGATGGAGGCATCAACATCGGCGACCGTGCGGAGATCACCGTCTTTGACCTGAACGCTGACAAGACGATCGACCCCGCCGACTTCCTCTCCAAGGGCAAGGCCACGCCCTTTGAGGGCTGGAAGGTCCACGCGGAGTGCAAGCTGACCATCTGCGGCGAAAAGGTCGCGTACGAGAATATGTAACCGAAGGTTTCCAAAGGACGATCGGAAACCCCTGTGACTACCAAGAGGAGGAACAACATGCTCTACCGCCTTGTTGAAAACACCCAGCTGACCGCCACCGTCTGGCGCATGAAGCTGGAGGGCGACACCAGCGCCATCAAGGCCCCCGGCCAGTTCGTGCAGCTGACCGTCCCCGGCTTCTACCTGCGCCGCCCCATCTCCATTTGCGACTGGGACGACACCACCATCACCCTGGTGTACAAGGTGGTGGGCCAGGGCACTGAGACCATGTCCGCCATGAAGACCGGCATGGAGCTGGACGTTCTCAACGGCCTGGGCAATGGCTTTGATACCTCCCGCTGCGGCGACAAGCCGTTGCTGATCGGCGGCGGCGTGGGTCTGCCGCCCATGATCGGCCTGTGCCGCCAGCTGCTGGCCGAGGGCAAGCACCCCACCGTGCTGGCGGGCTTCAACACCGAAAGCGAGGTCTTCCTGCGCGATGCGGTGGAGGCCATGGGCGCGCCTTTCGTGCTGGCGACCATGGACGGCAGCGCGGGCGTGAAAGGCCTGGTCACCGACGCGATGGCTGACCTCGACTTCACCGACGTGTGCGCCTGCGGCCCGCTGCCGATGCTGAAGGCCATCATGAACGCCACGGACAAGCCTGCGCAGCTCTCCTTCGAGGAGCGCATGGGCTGCGGCTTCGGCGCATGCATGGGCTGCACCGTGAAGGTCAAGGGCAGCTACAAGCGCATCTGCAAGGACGGCCCGGTGCTGGATCGTGAGGAGGTTATCTGGTGATGAAGGATCTTTCCGTAACCCTCTCCGGCGTAAAGCTGGACAACCCCATCATCCCTGCCAGCGGCACCTACGGCTTCGGCCAGGAGTTCCTGCCGTACTATGACATCAACATCCTGGGCTCCCTGAGCTTCAAGGGCACCACCGCCGAGAGCCGCTTCGGCAACCCCACGCCCCGCATTGCGGAATGCCCGGGCGGCATGCTGAACTCCGTGGGTCTTCAAAATCCCGGCGTGGATCACGTCATCGCCCACGAGCTGCCCGAGCTGCGCAAGGTGTTCCACAAGCCCATCGTGGCCAACATCAGCGGCTTCTCCATTGAGGAGTACGTGAACTGCGTCTCCAAGCTGACGAAGGAGGAGCAGGTGGAAATCCTGGAGGTCAACATCTCCTGCCCCAATGTCCACGGCGGCGGCATGGCCTTCGGCACCAGCCCGGAAGCCGCGGCGAGCGTTACCCGCGCGGTGAAGGAGGTCGCCACCAAGCCGGTGTACATCAAGCTGAGCCCCAATGTGACCGACATCGTGTCCATTGCCAAGGCCTGCGAGGATGCGGGCGCGGACGGCCTGTCCCTCATCAACACCCTGCTGGGCATGCGCATTGACCTCAACCGCCGCAAGCCCATCCTGGCCAACGTCATGGGCGGCTACTCCGGCCCCGGCATCTTCCCGGTGGCGGTGCGCATGGTGTACCAGGTGACCGGTGCGGTCAAGATCCCTGTCATCGGCATGGGCGGCATTTCCACGGCCCGCGACGTCATCGAGATGATGATGGCTGGCGCCAAGGCCGTGCAGGTTGGCGCGGCGAACCTGGTCAACCCCTACGCCTGCAAGGAGATCATCGAGCAGCTGTCCATCGAGATGGAGAAGCTGCACATCGACCGGCTGAGCGATATTCAGCGGGTGTAATGCGCCAAATTATGAATTGTGAATGAGGAATGATGAATTTATCTACTGTGCACGGACATCTGCGGTCCGGCACAGGGCCCACACTCGAAATTCCTAATTCATATTTTTTCGGGCATCCACATGCAATTCCGCATGTAGATATACATCGACAACAAATGTAGGAGGAAACAACAATGGCTAAGGACGTCATCATTGCCCTCGACTTTGAGAATAAGGAAAAGACCCTGGCATTCCTGGAGCAGTTCACGGGCCGCAAGCCCTTCGTGAAGATCGGCATGGAGCTGTTCTACGCCGAAGGCCCGGCCATCGTCAAGGAGATCAAGGCCCGCGGCCACAAGATCTTCCTGGACCTGAAGCTGCATGACATCCCCAACACCGTCAAGCGCGCCATGAGCGTGCTGCGCAATCTGGATGTGGACATGACCAACCTGCACGCTGCCGGTACCATCGACATGATGAAGGCTGCCGTGGAGGGCCTCAC
>JAFXDB010000046.1 GCA_017516305.1 Clostridia bacterium
CATCGTCCGTCCGCAGATCGTCAGCGGCACCCATGCCATCAGCCTGTGTCTCTTTGGCCTGACTCTGCCGGGGGATCACATCCTGTCCGCCACCGGCACGCCCTATGACACGCTGGAGGGCGTGATCGGCTGGGGCGACGGCCCCGCCCCTGTCGGGAGCCTGAAGGAAATGGGTGTCACCTACCGCCAGGTGGACATGACCGGGGACGGCCGCATCGACGTGGACGCGGTGGACGCAGCCATTGGCCCCAGAACGAAGCTGGTCATTGCCCAGCGCAGCCGCGGCTATGCCTGGCGTCCTTCCCTGATGCCCGAGGACTTCGCCGCCCTGGCTGACATGCTCCACCGCAAGCACCCCGGCGTCCGTCTGATGGTGGACAACTGCTACGGCGAGTTCGTCTGCGAAAAGGAGCCCAGCCACTACGGCGCGGACGTCTGCGTGGGGAGCCTCATCAAGAACCCCGGCGGCGGCCTGGCCCCTACCGGCGGCTATGTCGTGGGCAGGCAGGACGCCATCGAGCGCATCTCCTACCGTCTCACGGCCCCCGGAATCGGACTGGAAGTCGGTTCCTATGCCGCCAGTTATCAGCCCTTCTACCAGGGGCTGTTCATGGCCCCCCACACGGTAGCTCAGGCCATCAAGACGGCCTGTCTGGCAGCCCGCGTCTTTGAAGAGCTGGGCATGACCACCACGCCTCCTTCCAATGCCGTCCGCGCCGACATCATCCAGGCCATCCAGATGCGCACGCCGGAGCGCCTGGTGGCCTTCTGCCAGGGGATCCAGATGGCCTCGCCCATTGATTCCATGGCGCTGCCGGAGCCCTGGGACATGCCCGGCTACAACGACCAGGTGGTGATGGCGGCGGGTACCTTCGTCGCCGGCGCGTCCGTGGAACTGTCTGCCGACGCCCCCATGCGCGAGCCCTTCACCGCCTATATGCAGGGCGGCCTGACCTATGCCCACGGCCGCATCGCCCTTGCACAGGCGCTGCAGCGCATGGTCAGCCAGGGGACGCTGGAAGTATAAAAACAGACCGGGAGTCTGTAACATATGAGCCACCTTTCCTGACATAGGATGCTGCAGGAAAGGTGGTTTTTGCATGCCTGATAACATGAAGACCCAGGTGGGCCGGATGCAGCTGCGAAGGGCCGGAGCGGCGCAGCAGCCGATGCAGCCGCAGATCGAGTGGAAGCAGAAAGCGCGCAGGCGAACGGGAGAGCGGCTGATGAGTAACATGACCGTCGCTGCGGCGCTGCTCATTTGCGCCGTGGTGCTGCGCACAGGCGCGCTCCCTGCGCTGTCCCCGGTAACAGATGCGGTGCTGACGGCAGCCACCGACAACACCCTGCTGGATGACTCCCTGGGTCGCCTGTCCTTTGTCAGCAGTCTGTTCCCGGAGGCAACACTGGTTTTCGGAGGCCTGGATGACAGCCTGGCGCTGCCCGTCAGCGGCGGCACGGTGGTTCATGCTTGGTCTGCGTTGGAGCCGTGGATGTCCTGGCGGGGCTCGACGCGTACGATCCTGTCTGCCGGGGCGGGGGAGGTCATCGGCGTGTACCATGGCAACGGGGACGAGCGCCTGGTGCAGGTGATGGGGGAGGACGGCACGGCCTGTCTGTACGGCAACCTGGAGGAGGTCTGCGTGAGCATGGGGGACGCCGTGGCCGCGGGGGACGTTATCGGCAACCTGCTTCCGGGGGCCGATGCGGTGTTTGAGGTGCGGCGCGACGGGGTCAGCATCGACCCGGCGCTGCTGCTTGGCGGCGTATGAGGCGGCGCATTCTTGCCCTTGGCGGCTGTGATGTGTACCTCCATCTGGGGACGCTGCTGTTCGCCGGGTATGTCCTGCTGGCGGGAACCTGGGCGGCGGCCCTGGCGGGGTTCGTGTCCATTGCCCTGCATGAGGCCGCCCACGGCCTGGCGGCGCTCCTGTGCGGACAGCCGCCCCAGGAGATCGAGCTGACCCCCATGGGCGCTCTGCTGCGCCTGGAGGACGAGCAGCGCCTGCCGCCCCTGCGCCGCGCTCTGATACTGGCGGCTGGCCCCGCGATGACGCTGCTGCTGTGCATCCTGTCCCTCCGGCTGACGGCGGCGGGGTGGCTGACGGCATCAATAGGCCGCGTCCTGTTCCTCTCCAACGCGGCCATCCTGATGATGAACCTCCTGCCCGCTCTGCCGCTGGATGGCGGACGGCTGCTGGCCCTGGCGCTGGGCATGCTCCTGCGGGGGGAAACGGTGGCCCGCATCATGCGGACGGCTGGAACAGTACTTGGCCTGTCAGCTGTCGGCGGCAGCGTGTGGCTGGCATGGCAGTACGGCGGCTTCAACTGGTCGCTGGCAGTGGCCGGCTGCTTCCTTATGTACAGTGCGGCTATGGCCACGACGACACAGGTGATGGCCGAGCTGCAGCGCCTGATGGATCGCAAGAGCGCGCTGGAGGGCAGGGGATACGCACCCGTCCACCGCTTGGCGGTGATCGCGGACGTGCCGCTGCACCGGGCGGTGCGGCTGCTGCATCCGCGTCAGCTGACGGAATTCGCTGTGATGGAGCGGGGGACGATGCGCGTTCTTGGCATGCTGACGGAGGCGGAGGCGGTCAGCGCATGGCTGGATGCGTCTCAAACGTTGTGCGGGGAGGCTCTGCGCAGGTAAAACATCATCAAAGCCTTGAAACGGGCAGGGTTTGGGTGTATCATGGGGGAAACGGAAGGAGTGTGACCTCCATGCGGGTGATCAGGCGTTACAGGTTTGTGATCGGCACGAAAGTCCCCTTTACGCAGTGGCCGGAGATCGTGCATCGGTTCCTTGCGGAATCCGGGCTGACGTATCAGCGGTTTCTGTATCATTTCACGGGCATGCCGTCGAATGGGCAGACGCCGCAGGCGTGCATCCGGCTGCAGAGGGATTGCCCTGAGATCGGGCAGAGCCGCATCGCTTGGGTAGAGAAAACCGACTGCAGCACGCTCATCACGCATGTGTTGACGAATATGGACACGCAGACGCCCTTTGCGGAGACGCTGCTCCTGCCGCTGATGGGCAAGATCCACCACTCCTACGGTTTCGTGGAGGTGCAGCTCTGCTATGGCGATGTGGACTTCTTCGGCAGTGTCATGCCCATGGAGCTGGAGGAGGACCTGCTGAAGCTCGGCGTGTGGCAACTGAAGGGGTCGTTCATCACGCTGTACCGGGAGCCCGTCTTCAACCGTTTGTTCCTCGACGTCAACATCGACGTCCTGCGCGGCTGTCAGCTGCTGGATGCCACGCCCTACCGCGAGGCGATGCAGCGGCTGCTGCCGAAGGTGAAGGTCAAAGCCAGCCAGATCATTGCGCTGACGGCGGACGAAAAGCAGCGCATCGACGAGGTGGACCGGGCGGCTGCGCCTGTGATCACGGCGTGTAAGGCGTATCTGAAGGAGCGGCTGCCGGGGCTGCAGAGGCATCAGAATGATCCGTGCAGCTACTCCGTGGCCCGGGCCTGCAAAAAGCTGGCGAAGCAGTACGGCTATGCCTATTGTCTGGAGTGGAACGGCGGCGTCTACTCGCTGCAGAAGCGTACGGCGCGGGGAAATGTGCTGTACATCGCTGTGGATTCCGGCCGGTTCCGCGGTCACACAAGCCTCCTTCTGTACCTGAAGGGGGTGGGCTTCAGCCACTATCTGGGCTGCGCTGACCATGTTCCGGCGGATCAGCAGGAGCTGGAAGCGGCGCTGGATGCATCGATGCAGATCATCGCGGACTTTGAAGAAACGATGCTGCCTCAGCTGGACGAATGCTTCCCGGAATCGCCGGCGTGGTTCGAGGCGGACATGTTCTGATGCGAGCTGCTGTAAATGCGCAAAACAGAGCAAAATCTGACCAAAAGGCAGAAGCCGATGCATTGACAATTCTCTGACATCCATACTATAATAGTTTCTGTACGGACATGCCAGCGCTGCCACAGAGCGGCTGCGGCCAATGAGGAGGTACTATCATGGACATTCTGGAACTGAAGGATGTATGCCGGCGCGTTCGCCGCAACATCATCACCATGACCAACAAGGCGGGCGCTGGTCATCCCGGCGGCTCCCTGTCTGCTACCGAGGCCATGGTCGCCCTGTACTTCGACGTGATGAAGGGCATCGACCCCAAGGATGACATGAACCCCAACCGCGACCGTTTCGTGCTTTCGAAGGGCCATGCGGCCCCCGGCCTGTACGGCACCCTGTGTGAGCGCGGCTACTTCGGTCCCGAAGAGTTCGATAAGTTCCGTCAGCTGCATGGCATCCTGCAGGGTCATCCCGATGTGAAGAAGTGTCCCGGTGTGGATGCTTCCACCGGTTCTCTGGGTCAGGGTATCTCCATCGCTGCCGGCATGGCGCTGGGTGCGAAGAAGACCGGTAACCCCTGCCACGTGTATACCATCATCGGTGACGGCGAGAGTCAGGAAGGCCTGGTGTGGGAAGCTTCCATGGCTGCTGCCCACTACGGCCTGGACAATCTGACGGTTATCTTCGACCACAACAAGATGCAGATTGACGGCACCAACGACGAGGTCATGTCCCTGGGTGACGTGGGCGCCAAGTGGCGTGCGTTCGGCTATGACGTGATCGAAGTGGCCGACGGCAACGACATCGAGCAGGTGCTGGCTGCGCTGCATGCTCCTGCATGCCCCGGCAAGCCCCGTCTGATCCACCTGCATACCCTGAAGGGCAAGGGCGTTTCCTTCATGGAAGGTCAGGTTGGCTGGCACGGCAAG
>JAFXDB010000047.1 GCA_017516305.1 Clostridia bacterium
AACCCTCCGCAACGTCGCCGCCCCGATATGCAGCCGCCTTTCCAACGCCTTGGGGGCAGGAGGGGGACGGGGGGAAATCGCTGTTCGATTTCCCCCAGCGCCTTTGCGCCGCTTTCGGCGGGCGAAAGCGGCTTCCAACTTACAGCATTGATCATTCCCTAAGAAAACGTGAAGAACCAGAAATAACGACGCTCCCGAAAAACAGAAGCGCCGTTTGACTGTTATTCCTCTGCGGCCGGAGCGTCACGTCCTCCATGGATCATGCGCCCGCACGGTGAACAGCCCTGCATCTGCCTTTCGTCATGACGGAAAACATCATAAGCCTGCTCACCTGCCTTTCATTGTTGTCTGCATTATACAGCGGGAGAAATCCTCCTGTCAAGTCGCCTGACGGTATACATCAGTCCAGGGTGAAGGTCATGCGGGCGACCTCTGCGCCGTCAACGGTGTAGAGGATGGTGTACTCGCCTGCGGGCCACGGCTCGCCGCCGCAGAAGCGCTCATAATCGGCAAACACATCGCTGATGTCGGTGACCCACAGGTCGCTGGCAGTATACTCCGGCATGAACACATAACCGCTGAAGTAGGACATCGTGTAGCCCTCCGGCGTATACAGGGTGACCATCAGAGTGTGGTCGTCATCCTCGGCGTCACAGGTGTACACGTCCTCGGTCATGAAATAGATGGAACGGCTGCGGTCGGAGAGATTCTCGCGGGTGAGGGGCTCCTGGGGCAGGAAATCCGAGGCAACGCCGTCCAGGCCGGGCTCGCCGGAGGTGACCGCCATGCGGACGTTGCGCATGCCATTCAGGGTGATGGGTTCAGCCCCGGGCACCTGCACGAAAACGACCTCATCCATCGTTTCGGGCATGAGCTGTGCGTCCTCCGTGCCCTGACTGACGACGATCCACGTCATGACCTCCGTGCCGGGCGCAGCTGGGAAGGAGGCGGTGGTTTCACCCTCATCAGCGTCAACGCTGGAAAGGTAGTTGTTGTTGGTACCGGCGGCATAGACGGTCACAGCGGTGTTCTCCGCCACAGGGATGGGCGCGCTGCTCCAGTCCACCGTGATCAGGCCGGCTTCGTAGCTGGCGGTGAAGCCCGTCAGCAGCCAGGCGCCCTCTGCCGGGCGGGAAACCAGCCTGCTCAGCGTCACATCCGTTACGGCGGCATAGGCGCCCTCGCCCTCCGCAGCCTGGAACACCGTCACGCAGGCCAGGCCGAAGTCATCGCCCATCATGATGGCGCCGGGCATCAGGCCCTCAGCGGCGTACAGCAGGGCCTCGGTGCGCCCGTCCACCCGGGTGACGCGGCTGCCCCATACGTCCATGCAGACAAACTCACCCTGGGCGTTGACGCCGTAGAGCAGATAATCCAGCAGGGAATCCGTGGTGGTGATTTCCATCGGTTCGGCAGAGGCGGGCGTGGCCAGGGCCATGCTGACCAGCTGGGTGCCGGTCACCGCGTCGGTGCGCAGAATGGCATGCTCGCCATCGGCGCCGATGGCGTAGAGGTCGCCCTCCGCCCAGCATCCGGCGGCGGTCAGCAGGGTCGTCTCGGAGCCGTAGACCACGCCCGTGCCCAGGGTCACGTCGCCCGATTCCGTCCGCAGAACGATGCGGTAGAGGGCGTCCGGCATGGGGGCTTCTGCCGCGGCGGGCAGAAGGGGCAGCAGCAGGCAGGCTGCCGTCAGCAGGGTCAGAATGCGCCTGAACAGCTTGAACATAAGGGGTTCCTCCTGTGTCAGTGGATGATGGTCTGGGTCGCCACGTCGATGACGCCCCTGGTGGTCAGCCGGAGCGTCGGAATGACGGGCAGGCTGGCGAAGCTCATGGTCATGAAGGGGTCGATGCCCGGGGCGGTGCCGCGCTCCACGGCGGCCTGCTTGCAGCGTTCCAGGGCGGCATTGACTGTTTCCAGCGGGCTGTCGTTCATCAGGCCCGCCACGGGCAGGGGGAGCTCTGCCACAATCGCGCTGTTTTCCGCCACCGCCATGCCGCCGCCGATCTCCCGCAGGCGGTTCACCGCGCAGAGGATGTCCGCATCGCTGACGCCGCAGGCGATGATGTTATGGCTGTCATGGGCGACGGTGGTGGCCGTTGCGCCGCGCCTGAGGCCGTAGCCCTTCACATAGCAGCAGGCCACATGGCCGGTATGGTGGTGCCGCTCGCAGACGACCATCTTCACCACGTCGCCCTCCGCATCCACATGATCGGCGCGGCCCAGGTTTTCCGTGACGATCTGCCCGGGGACGAGGCCTATGAGGGGCGCGTCGCCCAGCTGCAGGGCAGCCTCCGTCAGCTGCGGCATGTGGACGGTATCATTCACCGCCGCCAGGATGTCCGGATCGACTGCGGGCTCCTCCAGAATGACATTGCGCCCGTCATAGACCAGCTTGCCGCGCTTGAAGACCATCTGCACGTCCACGTTTTCCAGGTCGCCCAGGACGATGAAATCCGCCAGGTAGCCGGGGGCGATGGCGCCCTTGTTGTTGAGCAGGAAGTAGCGGGCGGCGTAGTGGCTGGCCACGATGATGGCCAGGATGGGATCCGCGCCCAGGCGGATGGCCTTGCGGACGATGTAATCAATGTGGCCCTTTTCCAGCAGGTCGCTGGGGTGCTTGTCATCGGTGGCAAACATGCAGCGGTGGGCATATTGCGGGGTCAGCAGGGGCATGAGGGCTTCCAGGTTCTGGGCGGCGGTGCCCTCGCGGATCATGATGAACTGGCCCTTGCGCAGCTTTTCCAGCGCATTGTCCAGCGTGTCGCACTCATGGTCGGAGTAGACGCCGGCGGACATGTAGGCGTTCAGCTCCCTGCCGGAAAGGCCGGGGGCATGGCCGTCGATCTTCTTATGATGGGCCTGGGACACCACGATCTTCTCAATCGTGCCCCTTTCGCCCATGAGGATGCCGGGATAGTTCATCATCTCCGCCAGGCCCAGCACGCGGGGATGATCGAAATAGGCGTTCAGGTCGCGCCAGGTGAGGACATGGCCGCTCTCCTCCATCGGCGTGGCAGGTACGCAGGAGGGCAGCATGAAGTGCACGTCCACCGGCAGCCCCTGGGTGGCGGCGATCATGTAATCCATGCCGCCTGCGCCGCAGACATTGGCGATCTCGTGGGGGTCGGTGATGACGGTGGTGGTGCCGTGGGGCACGACTGCCCGGGCAAAGGAGGACGGCGACACCAGACTGGATTCCAGGTGGATGTGGGCGTCGATGAAGCCAGGCGCGACGATCCTGCCGGACACGTCCACTTCCGTCTCGCCCTCGTAATGCGCATCCATGCCCACCACCAGGCCGTTGGCCACGGCGATGTCCCCGTGGCAGATCTCTCCGGTAAAGACGTTGATGTAGTCCGCGTTCTTCAGCACCAGGTCAGCCTTTTCCTGCCCCAGGGCCACGCGGACGAGCCGCTGCTTGCGCCGCACCTTTTCTGCAATGCGCTCCGCCTGCGTCTTTGCCTGCGCCATATTTCAACGCTCCTTTCATGCTGTTCCGTCTGTTTGCTCTCCATTATACATGAAGGATGCACCGTTTGTAAACCACGGATTCATTGTAAAAGGCTGCCCCGCATGCAGGACAGCCTTATCATTGATTCAGTTGACGCCGGCAAGCGGAACGGTCACGTTCTTGTCCGTTTCGCCCTCGACCTCCGCCCAGCGCAGGCTGTAGCTGGTGCCGTTGGCGTCCGGATACGCGCTGGTGTCCCAGCTGTGGTCGCGGGCCATCTCTTCATCCGTCAGGCAGAAGTAGGTGTGACGCTCGCGGCCGTCCGGCAGCGGGTCATCCCAGGTGGTATCGACATGGTACCAGTGGCCGTCCAGCAGCACCAGCGTCCAGGCGTGGCTGCCGGAGGAGCCGCTGTTTTTATCCATGGCGACGCCGGTGACGGTCTGATTCTGGATCCCTACGGCGCTCAGCAGGCGGCTGTAGGTCAGGGTGTAGGCATTGCATACGCCTGCGCCATGGAACAGCACACCCTCCGAGCCGTAGTGGGTGTAGGAGAGGTCATAGGCGGTGTTTTCCACCAGCCAGTCATGCAGGGCAAGCGCCTTGTCGTAGCTGCTGCTGCAGCCGGCGGTCACCTGCCGGGCAATGGCGGTCACCTGGTCGCTCAGCCAGGGGGTGTTGTTGAAGGCCATGTCGCCCACGTTGCTGCGGTTTCCGGGCATCGCGACGCTGACCAGGGCGGTGCAGCCGGCAAAGGCGTAGGAATCCAGCTTCGTCGCTCCGCTTTCGACAATCAGGGAGGTCATGGAGGTGCAGCCGTAGAAGGCTCTTTCGCCCACGCTGGTCACGCCGGAGGGAATGGTGACGCTGCCCAGAGCGGTGCAGCCGTAGAAGGCACCCTCGCCGATGGCGGCAACGCTGTGAGGGATGCTGATGCTCTGCAGGGTGGTGCAGCGGTAGAAGGCCTGATCGCCAATGGAAGTGAAGGTTTCCGGGAGAACGACGCTCTTCACATTCTTGCAGCCATACAGGGCCTGGGCGCCCATACCGGTTACGATATAATCCTCCACATACGCGGGGATGGTCAGCTCGCTGCCGGTGCTGACGCAGGAGGTCAGCAGCAGGCCGATCTCCCCAGTGCGCTCGTAGCACCAAACTGTTGCGCTGCTGCAGCCGTTGAAGGCGCTGGAATGGATGTCTGCATCGATAAATGCGTAGGTGCCGGAAAGGGACGAGCAGTTGCTGAAGGCCAGGGAGCCGATGCTGGCAATGGAATAAGGGAGCTTTGCCTCGGACAGGGAAGTGCAGTTGTAGAATGCGCTGGGGCCAATGGAGGCAACGCCGTAGGGCAGGGAGATGCTTTCCAGGGCGGTGCAGTAGTAGAAGGCGCTCTGGCCGATGGCGGTGATCCCCTTGGGCAGGCTGACCTGCCTGAGAGAGGTGCGGTAGGAGAAGGCCTCGCGCCCGATGGCGGTGACCCTGCGGCCAGCCGCATAGGAGGGAACGGTGACGCTGGTCTGGCTGCCGTAATAGCGGCTCAGGCTCAGGGTTCCGTCGTCGTTTTCCGTATAGTTGAACACGGACAGGTACTTGCAGCCCGTGAAGGCATTGCTGGGGATCTCCGTATCCACCAGCTCGATGCTGCCCTCCAGGGCAGAGCAGTAATAGAACGCGTAGCGTCCCAGGCTCGCGACGCTGCTGGGCATGGTGATGCTCTGCAGGCGGGAGCAGTAGGCAAAGGCATAATTGCCCATGCTCTCCAGTGTGCTGGGCAGGGTGATGCTGGTCAGGTACCGGCTGGAGGAGAAAGCATAGGAGTCAATGGCTGTCACGGGATATCCGTCGATCTGCGCAGGCACGGTCACGCTGGTCACGCTTTTGCCGCCCTTGTAGCCGGTGATGGTTACTTCGCCACGGTAGGTGCGCCAGGTGAACAGCTCAGAAGGATCCTGCTCGTTGTAGATCACCGTCAGGTTCACGCAGCCATTGAAGGCGTCGGCGGCCACCTCGCATCCTTCGGGGATGGTCACGCTGCCAGCCAGGGACGTGCAGCCGGCAAAAGCGCCGGAACCGATGTAGGTGACAGAACCCGGAATGGTCAGCGATGTGATGCCGCTGCATCCATAGAAGGCCTGGCTGCCGATGACCCGCGTTCCCTCGGGAATGGTACATGCGCCGGAAAGCCAGGAGGCGTTCATGAATGCCTGCGCCTCGATCTCCGTCAGGGCTGCCGGCAGCCACACGTCTGCACTGGCAGTGCCGGTAAGGGCCAGTAAGGCCAGCACCAGCAGGAGCATCCCCAGGGCAGCTCGCAGTTTCATTGCGGACACCTCACAAAACAATCGTTACTATGTAACCAAATATCAACCGTTATTGGTATTGTAGCACGTTTCTGGTACGCATACAATAGTATTTTCACATTTTCTTATAAAAAATTTCATGACGATATCAGATGTCACCAAACGTGTAACCAATATTCCGGAAAGCCACTACATCTTGTGGTGACCGGCGCAGCACAGCGGACGGACGCAGTATGCGCTGCACCAGCAATCTATGCATCGGAGCCCGAATGGTGAAAAAATCGCTTGCTGCACAGAAAAACCCCGCAGCCGTAACAGCTGCGGGGTTCAGGGCGCGACGTGTGAAACCGGATTACGCCTGCTTGCGGCGCACAGGCCAGAGCTCCTTCCAGAAGCGGGTGCAGTCGTGATAGAAGTAGTACATGCGGCCCGGGGTGGGATCGAACTCGTAATCCGTGGCCGACCAGTCAAAGGCGTCCCAGGCGGCGTCGATGGCAAATTCGACGCTGCGGTTCTCCTGCTCGTAATCAAAGGGGCCGTGCTCAAAGACGATGTACTCGCCCCCGGCCACGTCGGCCAGGCGCATCACCTCGGGTACAGGGCCGTCGTAATCCACCGGCAGGCGTACGCCGTAGCACTCAAAGCGCGGCACGGGATAGCAGGGAAAGGAGCCGCCCTCGGGGCTGTTCTCATAGGCCATGATCTGCCCGGCGCCGGAGTTCATTTCGCTGCTGCCCATATCGTCCAGCTTGCCGGGAATGGAGTCCAGCAGGCCGCAGATGGTGTGGCAGTCCTCGCCGGGAATCGTACCATGGTGCTGCCAGAAATCCCAGTAGCCGTTGCTGACCGCGTTGCGGATGTACATCAGCTTGTGGGCAGGTAGGGTGGTGAAGTAGATGTTGATGTGATTGTCCGAGTGAATCATACCGATTTCCCCCATTCCGAATGCGTAGCGATCGAAGGGTGTGATGCGGGTACGCAGCACCACGGCCACCGGCTTCCTGCGATAGGCTCCGGGCGTGACGCCGTATTCCTGCCGGAAAGCCCTGGTGAAGGCCTCCTGGGAGGAAAAGCCGAAGTCCAGCGCGATGTCCAGCAGGCGGCGGTCGGTGTCGCGCACCTCCTGCAGGGCAAATGCCAGGCGGCGGGCCGTCAGATACCTTTTCAGGGGCATGCCGATGATGGCGTGGAACTGCTTCGTCATATGGAAATCCGAGTATCCCAGCCGCTGCGCGAGGCTGTGCAGGGTCAGCGCCTCGTCATCCCGGCGGCAGATGGATTCGTCAATGACTTCCATGATGGTCATCAGCTGGCGGTGCCATTCGTACACTTGAAAAACCTCCCTTCGCTGCTCATCCTGATGATAGCACATGCGAAGGGAGGTTTTTCTGACATTTCTTGTTCTCTTTCCGGACAGTCATTCCCCGACGCATGAAAACGATGCGGCGATTACTCATCCACCTCGGGAAAAATCGGCTTGCCGCAGTCGGGACAGAGGTAATCCTCGTCAAAGTCCACATCGGAGGGGTCGAACTCGATTTCCTTGCCGCAGCTGGGGCAGGCATAGGTGATCATTTCGCCCTCGATGAACTCGTCATCGTTGTCCTCGTCCTCCTCATCCGCATCGGCGAAGGCGGTGTCAACATCATCCATGTCCTCCTCGCCGCCGTCCAGCAGGGACTCGGCCAGGTCGGCCAGGTCATCGTCCAGGGATTCGACGTACTCGTTCAGCTCCGCGTGGGCGTCCTGCATCTGCTGCATCTCCTGGGCCATCTCGCCCATCAGCCCCAGCATTTCCAGCATCAGGCGGCTGGCGTCCTCGTTCAGGTTCAGGTTCATTGCGCTCACCATGCCCTTCAGGCGGCTGACGCGATCCATCAGGTTGCTCATATCGAATCCCTCCGTTCATGTCTGGGTCAGGACAGAATCTGCCCGGCGATGCACTTGTCATCAGCCGGGCAGGAATCATTTATGTGCGGTTATCCGCCCGGGGCAGCGCTCTTACTTCGCGCGCTCCATGTACTCGCCGGTGCGGGTGTCGATGCGGATCAGCTCGCCGATGTTGCAGAACAGGGGCACCTGCAGGGTCAGGCCGGTCTCCAAGGTGGCGGGCTTGTAGGTGTTGTTGGCGGTGTCGCCCTTGAAGCCGGGCTCGGTGTCGGTGATCTCCAGCACCACGAAGTTGGGAGCTTCCACGGAGAAGGGAGAGCCCTTGAAGAAGCGCATGGTGACGTTGGTGCCTTCCTTCACGTAGGGGATGGCGTCCTCCACCTGATCCAGGGACAGGGGGATCTGGTCGTAGGTCTCCACGTCCATGAAGTAGTACATCTCGCCGTCGTTGTAGACGTACTGCATCTCCTTGGTCTCGATGATGGCGCGGGGCATCTTGTCGGTGGGGTTGAAGGAGCGCTCAACCACGGCGCCGGTCATGATGTTCTTGATCTTGGTGCGCACGAAGGCAGCGCCCTTGCCGGGCTTGACGTGCTGGAAGTCAACGATGTTCCACAC
>JAFXDB010000048.1 GCA_017516305.1 Clostridia bacterium
GCTGAAGGCCAAGGTAAAGCCCGATGCGAATAAAGCGCAGAACAAGCTGCGCCTGGAATACATTGCCAAGCTGCAGGAAGCGAACGGCTATGCCGATTCTGCAGATCTCTACAACCAGGCCTGCTATGAGCATGCCGTTGCCCTGACGAAGCTTGGCGACTACCGTGGCGCCATGGAGTACTACAGCAAGTGCGGGGCCTACGAGGATGCGGCAGCCAAGGCGGAAGCCCTGCACATGCAGGTGATCCGTCAGCTGATCGACGAGCGCAACTACACCGAGGCCTACAACCAGCTCACTGCCATGGCGGATAACGCTGAGGCCCAGGAGCTACTGGCTACTGAATCCCACATGGTGGCTTACAAGGCCCTGGCAGATCAGCTGCAGAAGGGCAGCAAGTACGCCTTCGGCCGCTATGAGCAGGACGGCTCCCGCAGCAACGGCGCCGAGCCTATCGAGTGGGTTGTGCTGACGCAGACGGAAGACGGTCGCGTGCTGCTGCTGTCCGATAAGGTCCTGACTCACCATGACTTCGGCAAGAGCGTCAAGACCTGGCCGGGTTCCGCGGTGCAGAAGTGGCTCAACGGCGAGTTTGCCAGCGAGGCCTTCTATGCCGAAGAAATGGGTGCCCTGATTGAGACTGCCCTGGACAATGCCATGCCCGGAAATGCCACCTGGGGCAGTGCAGCGGAGGTCAGCTATGACCGGGTGTTCCTGCTGAGCCTGGGCGAAGCCATCACCTACTTTGACACCTATGAGGCGTCCAGGACCACTGCCACGCCCCATGCCCAGGCTACCTATCCCTACAGCAACCGGGAATCCATCAACAGCTGGCTCACGCGCTCCACGAATACCCAGGAGCCCTGCGTGTGCCTGCTGCCCCTGACCGAGCTGTCTGCAGATAAGACTTCGGCCAGCTTCAGCACCACCCAGCTGGACGCCAAGCGCGGCATCCGTCCGGCGGTGTGGGTCAGCATTGGCGAATTGGTGTCTATCAATACTGCCGTTGCTGACGGTCGTGCCCTGATGGAAAGCGGTAACTATGCCGCCGCCCTGAATGCACTGATGTACAGTACCAATGCTGAATCTGCGCAGCTGCAGAAGGAAGCGAACTTCCGCTATGGCGAAACGGCCATGGCCGCAGGCGAGTATGCCGACGCCTGTGCCCGGTTTGAACTGGCTTACGACTACGAAGGTGCTGCCCAGCGCCTGCAGGAGGCGCGTTATGCCCTGGCTGCAGAGCAGGAAGCCGCTGCCGAGTACACTGCGGCCATTGAGAACTACACCCTTGCCGGCGATTACTCCGATGCGGCGCAGCGCGTCAGCATCTGCCACTACAAGAACGGCATGGCGCTGCTGGAAAGCAAGACCTTCGACGCTGCGGTGGAAGCCCTGACCCAGGCCGGCGATACGGAGAACGCCAAGGAGATGATCCTGCGTGCGTACTACGAGAAGGCCGAAAAGCTGGAGGCGGAAGGCGATTATGAGGCCGCCGCGGAAAGCTTCAAGCTGGCGGAGGGCTGACAGAACGCTGCCGACCGTCAGGCGGAGAGCCGCTATCAGCTGGCGAACCAGCTGATCGGCAAGGCGCAGTATGTCAAAGCGCAGGAGCAGCTGGGCCTGCTGGGCGAATACAAGGACGCCGCTGCCCTGGCGCAGCAGTACAAGGACGCCGCCCATGAGGAAGCGATCCGCACGGCCTGGGCGGTGGACAAGTATGTGACGCTGGGCACTTATGAGCAGGACAATGTGGAAATGACCGGCGAGGAGCCCATCCGCTGGCGCGTGCTGGAAGTGCAGGGCGACCGCGTGCTGCTGCTGTCGGAAAAGATTCTGGCGTACCGCAACTTTGACGCAAGCAACAACACCTGGGAGGATTCCAGCCTGCGCACATGGCTGAACGGCGAATTCCGCCAGGCAGCCTTCAGCGAGGAAGAAATGCAGTGTCTGATGCTGTTGACGCAGTATAACAACACGAACAAGAGCATCTCTTCCAAGCTCCGGGACGAGGCGGATACCGAGGATTACGTTTTCCTCCTGAACCTGGGCGAGGCCATCCGCTACTTCTCCTCCGTGGCAGATTCCAAGGCTGAGCATACGGATTACGCCTGGAGCCATAACGGCGCCAGGAACAACAGCGACCGCACCAAATACGCCAATTGCTGGTGGCTGCGCGTTCCCTACGGATACGACTATGTGGTCTACATGCCCTTCAGCAAGTATGAGGGTGATAGCCAGAGCTTCTCGGCGATCGACAACAGCTATGCTGGCGTGGGCGTGCGCCCTGCCATCTGGGTAGATCTGACGAAGATCATCGAGATGACCCGCTGATCCCCATCATCCCGGGAGTCCCTTCCGCATGGGCGGAGGGGACTCCTTTTACGTCCTGCCTACCCGGGGGAGGCTTGCCCTTCCGGGACAAAAGTGGTACAATACCATCTGATCAAATACACAGGAGAAACACTATGGCCAAGGAAAGTCGTACCCTGCCCACCGGCACGCTGATCCGAAGGTTTCTGCCTTATTTCGGCAAGCACAGCAAGACGGTTGTGTTCGACCTGTTCTGCGCATCGCTGACCACCATCTGCGAGCTGGTGCTGCCCATGATTGTCCGCACCATCACGGACAAGGCCACCACCAACCCTGCCGAGCTGACGGTGCAGTTCGTGCTGATGATGGGCGGCATTTATCTGCTGCTGCGCATCATCGACGCCGCGGCGAACTACTTCATGCAGTCCGTGGGCCACATCATGGGCTCCCGGATGGAGACGGACATGCGCCAGGACCTGTTCCACCATGTGCAGCAGCTGTCCTTCGGCTTTTATTCTGAGGCCAAGGTGGGCCAGATTATGGCCCGCATCACCTCCGACCTGTTCCAGGTGACGGAGTTCGCCCACCACTGCCCGGA
>JAFXDB010000049.1 GCA_017516305.1 Clostridia bacterium
ATGGGCAGCGCCTGCATGAAGGTTTCGGGCGTGAAGAATTTGCCGATCAGGTTCATGATAGCTTTCATACTGCTCGCCCTCCCGTTACATGAAGAAGTTCAGAATCAGACCGCCCGCGATAACCGAGGCCACCTGACCGGAAACGTTGACACCGATGGTGTGCATGAGCAGGAAGTTCTCGGCGATCATGGTGCCGCCGATGGTGATGCCCAGCACGATGGTGACCAGATTTGCCAGCTCGTTCTGCGCGGTCTTCGAAAGACGCTCCAGCACGCCGCACTCACGGATCAGGTTGCCGAACATCAGGGAGCCAACCAGGGGCGTGGACATGGGCACGATGATGCCCGCCACAATGGTGACGATGATGGGGAAGAGGATCAGCGTGGTGCGGGAGCAGCGCTCCTCCTGGTAATCCATGCGGATCATACGCTCCTCGCGGGTGGTGAGGAGCTTGATGACCGGGGGCTGGATAACGGGCACCAGCGCCATGTAGGAGTAGGCAGCCACGGAAATGGGAGCCATGTACTCCACCAGCTGGAAGTGGTTGGCGACATAGAGGGTGGTAGGGCCGTCCGCCGCGCCGATGATGCCGATGGCGGAGGCGAGTTTCATGACCATGGAGCTGTCCTTCAGGGCCTGCAGGCTCTCCACGTTGGGGAAGAGGCCGGGCAGGATGGGCAGCAGCACCAGCGCCAGCAGGAAGGTCATGAAGATGCCGAACTGGGCCGCAGCGCCGAAGAAGATGGTGCTGGGGTCTTTGAGCAGGGGGGAGAAGTCAATCATCGCACCCACGGCGATGAAAATCAGCACGGGGAAAAGCTCGTTGGCAATGCCGGCGTTGAACAGCACCGACAGGAATCCGGCCTCACCCAGTACGGCGGGGGCCATTTCGCCGGTCAGGATGTCCAGCGCCTTGGGCAGGTTGGCCAGGATGCAGCCAAATCCGATGGGCAGCAGCAGGGTGGGTTCATAGTCCTTGACGATGGCCAGGGCGATCAGGATTCCGGCGATGGCAAACATCACCAGGGTCAGCAGGCCGTCCACGGTCATGAGCTGGAACACGCCGTCGAAGAGCTGCCGGATGATCTCAGCAAAATCCATGTTTGTCAGTCCTCTCTGAGTTGGTTGAGGGGGATGACGTCCGCGTCCGCCGGGAAAGGGCAGTGAAAAAGACCCATGAACAGTCACGAAGGCAGTATAGCCGGGCAGACTGTCCACGAGTCTCATCGTTTCAAACAACACCGGGCATTTTCATCCATACCGTATTGACGATGCTGCTGCGCACCACGCGGCGGCGCGCCGATTACTCCCTCAGGAAACGCATTCCATTATAACTGGAAGCGCGGTGGATGTCAATGTGCAAAATGGGAGAGGGCGGGGTATTGTGAATTGCGAATTAGGAAATAGGAATTCGCAATTGAGGTTGTGTCACATGAAACGGACGACTCCCCCCTAATGCAGGAAAAGCCGTCCGTTCATTCACTATTCTTCTTGCCGGTACCGCGCAACTCCGGCGCGGCTCACCCTCCGTGAGCCGTGCCCGCGCGATGCACCCTCCGTGCATCGTGCGACGAGCAGCCATGCCACAGCCCCACGCGGACGCAAGCAAAACCGAAGGCGCACAACCCAATCGCGAGGTGCAGGCGGGGGCGTCCCCGCAAGCCGTCCGATCATTCATTCTTTTGCCGGTACCGCGCAACTCCGGCGCGGCTCACCCTCCGTGAGCCGTGCCCGCGCGATGCACCCTCCGTGCATCGTGCGACGAGCAGCCATGCCACAGCCCCACGCGGATGCAAGCAAAACCGAAGGCGCACAACCCAATCGCGAGCTGGGTGCAGGGCTAAGCCCTGCCTTAGTCGCGGATGTCGTTGACCAGGTCGTAAAGGTCGTGACGGAAGGTGTTCTTCTCCTTGAGAGCGGCGGCCATGTCCATGTGGAAGACGCGGCCGTGGCGGGTACCGATGGCCTGGCCGGTGTAGCCCTTGCACAGCAGGGAAACGGCCAGATGACCGGCCTCGAAGGCGAAGGCGCTGTCCTTGGCCACAGGCATGCGGCCGCGCTGGGTGTAGCCCACCACGGTGGAGCGCACGGCCAGCTCGTCGCCCTCGTCGTGATAACGGTCAGGGGAGCCCTCGTTCAGGCCGAGGATGTCGATGCACTTGCGCTGCAGGATGGAGGCCAGGAAGCTGGCGTTCATCTGATCATCCTCACGGAAGCGCTTGCCGCGGGGATTGAGGTAGGAATAGGCGTCAAAGGGCATCATGGAGTCCCAGCAGCCCTCAGCGATGACGATGGTGGCGCGGGGATTCTCCTTGCGGATTTGGTAGCAGAGGCGCTGGGCCACGGTCTCGATGTCCCACTTGACCTCGGGAACCAGCACGATCTCGGCGCCGGTGGCGCAGGCAGCCTTCAGGGCAACGTCGCCGCAGTGACGGCCCATGCACTCCACCACATGGGGACGGTTGTGGCTGCGGGAGGTGGCGCGGATGTCGCGGATGGCCTCGGTGCAGACCTGCACGGCGGTCTCGTAGCCCAGGGTCATCTCGGTGTAGGCCAGGTCGTTGTCGATGGTGCCGGGGATGCCCACGCAGGGGATGCCCTGCTCCACCAGGCGCAGCGCGCCCTGGAAGGAACCGTCGCCGCCGATGACCACCACCGCGTCCACGCCCAGCGCACGCAGGGTGTCGGCGCCCTTCTTCTGGAATTCGGGCTTGCGGAAATCGTCGCAGCGGGCGGTGCGCAGCTGGGTGCCGGGACGGTCAGCGTTGTCCAGCACGGTCTCCAGATCGAAAAGCTGCAGATCCTTCTGATTGTCGGCGGAAATGGTCAGCAGACCGTTGAAGCCGCGCTTGATGCCGATGCACTCAATGCCGCGGCGGGCGGCGGCCTTCACTACGGCGGTGATCGCCGCATTCATGCCGGGGGCGTCGCCGCCGGAGGTGATAATGGCAATCTTCTTCATGCTTGCTTAACTCCTTCATCCCATCGGGATCATTGCTATATGTCAGCAGGCGGACGGAACCTCCGTCGGCCCGCAGCTTGCCACATAACAGTATACCACATCCTTCGACGCGAAACAAGGGGCAGAAAGTACTTTCATAAATCGTTTTCGATGTTTTTGGTGCCGACGGCCCGGGAAATCGCGCCGGGATGCATAGAAGTATATGCTGCTCCATGAGAATGGGTGTGGCGGAGGATGGCACACGAAAACAACACGCGCGGTAACGTGTATATATCGAATAGTGAGAAAAAGCATGCGAGCCATGAAAATGGCGGCTTTGAGTATTGACAGTGGGAGCGCACCATGCTAAAATGCCAATGAACCGGTGGAAAGGAAGCCGGAAATCAATCCCGAAAACAGGAGAAGGAGGCGAGTCCAAAGTGATGCACAGCGAGTTTTTGTAACACCCAATAAAGAAAGGAAGGAATGAATATGTTTACCATCCGCGGCAAGTACAACACGGCCATTGTTTATGCCGGGCGCACCGATCAGGAGTCCGTCGCCCAGGTGATGGCCATGTGCAATACCCCCTATCTGGCGGAGAGCCGCATCCGCATGATGCCCGATATGCATGCCGCCGAGGGCTGCACCGTGGGCACCTCCATGACCATTGCCGGCAAGGCGAACCCTGCATGGGTCGGCGGCGATATCGGCTGCGGCATGCAGGTGTATCAGCTGAAGGAACGCGAGATCGACTGCGCGGCGCTGGACGCCGTCATCCGGGAAAAAATCCCTTCCGGCGCAGCCATCTTCCCCGGGGAGAACAAGGCCGTGCGCCAGCTGCACCTGGAGGATATGATCTGCCATGAGTACACGCGCAAGAAGATCGTCGATGCGTCCCTGGGAACGCTGGGCGGCGGCAACCACTTCATCGAGGTGGACCGCGATACCGACGGCGCGCTGTATCTGGTCATCCACTCCGGCAGCCGCCGTCTGGGCCGCGATACGGCCACCTACTGGCAGAACGAGGCCTTCTGCCAGACCAACGGCTTTGACCCCAAGCTGTTTGCAAAGAAGAAGGTGGACGTCAGCAAGGCCGCTGTCCGCAAGGACGTCAGCTGGCTGGAGGGCGAGGCCTTGGAGGGCTATCTGCACGATATGAACATGGCCATGCGCTACGCCGTGCGCAGCCGCGAGCTGATGGGCGAGACCATCCTGCAGGCCCTGCAGCTGACGGCGGTGGACGCCTTTGCCACCATCCATAACTATATCGACACCGAGCATGGCGTGCTACGCAAGGGTGCGGTGAGCGCGCAGGCGGGCGAGACGCTCATCATCCCTATCAATATGCGCGACGGCAGCCTCATCTGCCGCGGCAAGGGCAATCCCGAGTGGAACTGCACCGCTCCCCACGGCGCGGGCCGCATGATGACCCGCAGCCAGGCCAAGCAGGAGATCCGCCTGGAGGACTACCAGAGGGCGATGGAGGGCATCTACTCCACCTCCGTCAGCGAGTCCACGCTGGACGAGAGCCCCTTTGCCTACCGCGGCATCGACGAGATCCTGGATGTGATCGAGGATACCGCCGAGGTGACCGCGCTCCTGACCCCCATCTACAACTTCAAGGCCAGCAAGGCCGCCGCCGTGGACGAGGAAACCATGGACGGCAACGACTGACACAGCGCGGGCCGGGAGAGGCGCGCTGCCCCTCCCGGTGCGCACAACGGACATGAAAGGATGAAGTCACATGGCCCTCAACAGCGTCCTGATGGCAAACAAGACACTGAGCTTCCTCCGGGAAAACCCGGATTATTCCATGGCGCGCCTGGAGGCCATGTACAACGCGGCGCAGCCCGTGCACGGCGTCCGCGCAGGTGACGGCCTGGTGATCATCGAGAGCGTACAGCAGCACATCCTCCGGGAAGAGGACGTCCTCTGGGTCTATGCGCAGCAGAACAACATCCGCGTCAGCTTCATCCCCATGGGCAGCCCCTCCAATGTGCAGCTGTGGACCAGCCGGGGCGAGAACATCATCATCGCCACCATGACGCAGAAGCGCTCCGTGGAGGTGCTGGAATACCTTTTTCCACGGCTGACGGAGACGGTGTTCGGGCATTCGCAGGAGCTGGTGAAGCTCTGGAACGCCGGAAAGAACGACGGTCACGCCACCTTCCGCCTCCTGGGGCGGCAGCAGCATCAGAAGGGCTGAGTTTCCTTCCTGCCTTTTCATGAAAAGATGAAAAAATGTCAGGACACCCCTTGACACCGTGCGCAATGCGTGGTATACTCTCTGTGTTTGAAGCAGAGGCTTGCCCGTCTCTCACCTCGTGTGGCGCATGCTGCCGGGTTCCATGGCATCTCACCTTGCAAGAGGTGGATACTGCGCATGTACAGCGACGGGTTCAAGCGGCCCGTCGCTTTTTCTTGTATGGAAGGAAGGAGAACCGGGCGCGGCTGGAGCGGTTGGCTCCGGAAGCCTGATGCTGTCAACTGATTTTGGGAGGTGCATGGACATCGCTATCGATCTGATGATCAACGAAGAAATCCGCGACAGAGAGGTTCGCGTCATTGACGAGAATGGCGAACAGCTCGGCGTCATGCCTACGCACAAGGCACTCGAGCTGGCGGAGGAGCGCGGCCTGGATCTGGCCAAGATTCAGCCCCAGGCGAAGCCGCCGGTGTGCAAGCTGCTGGATTATGACAAGTACCGCTACGAGCAGTCGAAGCGGGAGCGCGATAACCGTAAGAATCAGCGGGTCGTGTCCATCAAGGAAGTCCAGCTGTCCGCCACCATTGAGGAGAACGACGTTCTCACCAAGGCGAAGATGGCCCAGAAGTTCCTTGCCGATGGCGACAAGGTCAAGGTTTCCATCCGCTTCCGCGGCCGTCAGATTACCCACAGCGAGATCGGCCTGAAGGTGATGCAGGACTTCGCCACCCGCTGTGCGGAGGTGTCCAATGTGGAGCGTCGCCCCACGATGGATGGCCGTCACATGATCATGATCCTCGCGCCCAAGGCCGCCAAGGCTTCCTTCGCTGAGAAGAAGGCCGCCCGCGAAGCCCGCGCCGCGAAGGAGAACACCGAGGAGTAAGGCCGCGGCCGGGCAGGGGTGTTTCCCCGGAGCCGGAGCCGATATACAGCCTGAGGCGCCGCCGGAGGAGGAGAGATCCCGCCGGCTGTGCCGAAAATTTGGAAGGAGGACTACACCATGCCTAAGCAGAAGTCTCACCGTGGTGCTGCCAAGCGCTTTTCCTTTACCAAGTCCGGTATCGTTAAGCATAAGCAGATGAACGCCAATCACCAGGTTCGCCTGAAGACCACCAAGCGCACCCGTCACCTGCGCGCTGACGGCATCGTGGATAACGCGGCCGAGGCCCGTACCATCCACAAGCTGCTGCCCTACAAGTAATTCGCCGTTAGCTGGCAAGGAGGATACTAAGAAATGGCACGTATTAAGAGAGCTGTCAATGCTCAGAAGAAGCGTCGCAAGATCATGAAGCTGGCCAAGGGCTACTGGGGCGCCAAGTCCAAGCAGTACCGCGCTGCGTCCGAGCAGGTTGCCCGTTCCCTGCGCTATGCCTTCACCGGCCGCAAGCTGCGCAAGCGTGATTTCCGCTCCCTGTGGATCACCCGTATCAACGCTGCTGCCCGCCTGAACGGCATGAGCTACTCTGCCTTCATCAACGGCCTGAAGAAGCAGAACATCACCGTCAACCGCAAGATGCTGGCTGACCTGGCTGTCAACGACGCCGCTGCGTTTGCCAAGCTGGTGGAGATCGCCCGCGGCTAATCCCGCGCCCGGTTCCCGCATGTGCTTTTGACACATCGCCGCTGTCCTTCCCCTCGGGGTGGATGGCGGCTTTTCTTGTGGCATGGCTGCGGATGGACACAATATATGGGGTGCTGCATTGTCGGGTTGCGGAGAAAATGCCGTGTGTTCGCATCGGAAGGGAGGGGGAAATCCTCCCACAATATACCGGAATCCGGCGCGTGGTATCCTGAAATATACCTTATTGCCTGATATTTACCCTGAGTTCCTACGTGTTTTGAACGCAGGAAAATTTCTTGAAAGGTGCAAAGTCAGCAATCACAAGGGGTTGCGGTGCATACAGCGCGAATGACCGTGAATTATGCCAGATACGACATTGACAAGGAATGCGAACAGGTGCTATGATAGCACACGTGAGTGCAGGATATACAAGATATAGTTTCGTGATGATAAAAGAAACACAAATTATACGATTGCAACCATTTTTTTCAGCCGAATGCTGCCGGGCGGTATGCAGCGGGCGGACAGGCTGGATTTCATGGCTGCAGCATCTCAGGAGGGTATACGCATGAGCATTGTCAGCATCCGCAAGCGTGACGGCCGCGAGGTCGCGTTTGACCGCAGTAAGATCGAACAGGCCATTATGGCTGCCTTCGCCGCCTCCGGCAGCGCCAAGGGAACCGAGACCAGCATCCGCCTGACGGACATCGTCGTGGGCAATATGGAGCATGACGAAGCCATTTCCAGCATCCCCACAGTGGAGCAGGTGCAGGACATGGTGGAGCGCGTGCTGATCGAGAACGGCTTCCACCGCAGTGCCAAGGCCTACATCCTCTACCGTGCTGAGCGCAGCCGCGTGCGCGAGATGAACACGCGTCTGATGCGCACGTTTGAGGAGATCGTGTTCAAGGACGCGGTGGATTCCAACATCAAGCGCGAGAACGCCAACATCAACGGCGACACCGCCATGGGCTCCATGCTCAAGTTCGGCTCCGAGGGCGCCAAGCAGTTCTACGAGCGCTATGTGATGGATCCCCGCTTCGGTGAGGCGCACCGCGAGGGAGATATCCACATTCACGATCTGGACTTCTACACCCTGACCACTACCTGCTGCCAGATCGAGCTGAAGACCCTCTTCAAGGGCGGCTTCTCCACCGGCCACGGCTACCTGCGTGAGCCCATGGACATCACCTCCTACGCGGCCCTGGCCTGCATCGCCATCCAGGCCAACCAGAACGATCAGCACGGCGGCCAGGCCATCGTGGACTTCGATTACGGCATGGCCCCCGGCGTCAAGAAGACCTTCATCAAGCGCTACCGCCTGAACCTTGCCCGTGCGCTGGAGCTGCTGACGGGCGTGGAGAACCCTGATGAGAAGGCCGCCGCGATCATTGATGCGCTGAAGGCGAAGGAGCTGGCTCCCACCCTGGAGGAGCAGCCTGCCAACCGCGCCGCCCTGAAGGACGAGCTGGTGGGGCTGGGCCTGGACGGTTATCTTGCTGACCGCATCATGGACTTCGCGCAGCGCCGCTCCTGGCAGGAGACCGACAAGGCCACCTATCAGGCCATGGAGGCCCTCATCCACAACCTGAACACCATGAACAGCCGCGCCGGCGCGCAGGTGCCCTTCTCCTCCATCAACTACGGTATGGATACCTCTCCCGAGGGCCGTCTGGTGATGAAGAATGTGCTGC
>JAFXDB010000050.1 GCA_017516305.1 Clostridia bacterium
ATCGTCCTTTGCCAGACCATGAGAGAGCACGGAGTGAAGGACATCGTTTTCTCCTCCTCCGCCACCGTGTACTCCTCTGACAACGAGGTTCCTCTGGCCGAGGATTCCCGCACCGGCAGGTGCACCAACCCCTACGGCTGGACCAAATATATGACCGAACAGATCCTCTCCGGCATTGCCCACGCGGACGGAGATTGGAGCGTGGTGCTGCTGCGCTACTTCAATCCCATCGGCGCTCATGAGTCCGGCCGCATCGGCGAGGATCCCAACGGCATCCCCAACAACCTCATGCCCTATATCACCAAGGTGGCCGCCGGACAGCTCAAGCAGCTGACCGTCATGGGTGATGATTACAATACCCACGACGGCACCGGCGTGCGCGACTACATCCATGTGGTTGACCTGGCGCGCGGCCATGTCAAGGCCTGCGATTATGCCGCGGCGCATGCGGGCTGCGAAATCTTCAACCTGGGCACCGGCGTGGGCTATTCCGTGCTGGACATCGTCAAGGCCTTCAACAAGGCCAATGGCCTGGAGCTGCCCTATGTCATCGGCCCCCGCCGCCCCGGCGACGTGGACGCCTGCTTCGCCGACCCCGCCAAGGCCCGCGAGGTGCTGGGCTGGGAGGCCACCAAATCCCTGGAGGACATGTGCCGCGACGCCTGGCACTGGCAGAAGAACAACCCCAGGGGCTATAACGGCTGACAGGCCGATTCCAGCGCGGAGGCCCATGCGGACAACGGGCTTCCGCGCTGTTTGTGCATCATGTAACGGAGGGGACTGGAATGAAGCGATATGTGCTTTTCGTCGGCGGAGGCGGTGCGCGGGCAGCGGAGGCGCTGCTGGTGGCGGCGTCTGCGGGCGTGCTGCGGGCAGACCTGCTGCAGGTGCTGCTGGCGGACGTGGACAACCATGGTCTGCGCAGCGCGGACATGCTTCGGGCGAAGTATGCCGACTATGACCGCATGCAGGTGGCCCTCTCCAGGACGGAGGCAGCCGGAGAGCTGACACCCTTCCACACGATGCTGAACTTTGCCTCCTGGCCTGCGCAGCTGCCCGGCGGCGGCAGCACTCTGGAGGACTGGACGGCGCAGAACGAGGCGGATGCGCTGCTGTGCCGGGCCCTGTTTACCCAGCAGGAAGCGAAAATGAACCTGCACGGCGGCTTCCGCGGGGAGCGCCGGGTGGGGCAGACGGTATTTGCCGGACTCCTGCAGGCCGCCCGGGAGGATGAGAGCGACGTCCTGAACCGCATGGTGTCGGACATGAACGAAGCCCTGGCGGCGGGGGACGAGGTGCGCGTGGTGCTCTGCGGCTCCGTCACCGGCGGTACGGGCGCGGCAGGACTGCCGCTGCTGGCCCGCTATCTGCGGGAAATGACGGCGGGCAGGGCGCGCATCGGCGCGGTGCTGCTGGCGGCCACCGGGGAGTATGAGGATCCCCGCCGGGCCAGGGAAGCCATTGCGGATTTTGCGGCGGAAACGGCCTGCAGCGCGGTGTGCCTGCTGGGTCTGCCCCGCAGCAGCGCAGTGGCGGCTCCGGCGGATTATGCCCATCTGACGGACTGGCTGGCGGTGTACGGCATGGATATCCTGCTGCACCGTCCGCAGTGGCCGGAGGGGCTTTTCACCGTGCAGACGGACGGCGGCGCGCTGTCCTGGGATATTTTCGGCAAGGCTGCCGGGCGTTATCGCCTGGCCTACGGTCGCCTGATGAAGACGGCGGCGGCATGGAATCATGTGATCGGCCCGCAGGTGGAAAAGCGCCTGCGCCATCCCTTTTTCCTCCGGGACAACCTCTTCGGGTGGTACGCCCGCTTTTTCCGCAAGGCCGGATGGCAGCGCAACGAATGCCTGGATGACGTGGCCCGCCTGACCCGCCTGATGCGCGTGGTGCTGATCTGGATGGGCGGGCTGATGCAGGCGCTGCCGCCGGAGATGACCCACTGGACAAGCATGGCGCCGGCGCTGCGGGAAACGCAGGAGCATTATGCGGCCCTGACGGATCTGGTGGGACAGCTGTCGCTGCTGGATGACGAGGTGGTGCGGGAGGAGGCCTTCGACGAGGGCCGGGTCTACCGGCACGGCCTGGAGGAGGCGGACGACGCGGAGCAGACCCTGCAGGCGGCGGATGATGTCCGCGGGGAGATCGAGAAGCGCAGGTCGGCTCAGCGCCGCCTGCAAGAGCGTATCGGCGGTGCAGCGACCATCCGTCTGCTGCAGCAGGCCCATGAGGAGGCCCGTACCCGCTGCGAGGAGCTGCAGGAGCGCTACCTCGAGGCGAACCGCCGGATCGACCATGCGGAATCCATCGCTGCGCCGGAGGATATGTACCGCATCACCGACGCCCGCACAAGGCTGGAGCGCATGGAGCGCCATCAGCGGCTGCTGGACGCCCGCGAGGCATTCATCGCCGGGGAGGTGGCCGCTGCCGAGCAGGATGAAGCCCGCTTTGCCAAGCCTGCCGTCAGCGGTGCGGGGATGGGCAACGGTCTCTTTGAGCCCCGGCTGACCCTGCGCCTGATGCAGCAGGACAAGCGGATTCGCGCCGCCGAGGTGGAGAAGGCATATCCCGGATTTGTGCAGCCGGCGGATGGCCGGACGCTGAAAACAACGCTCAAGCGCGTAGGCAAGGCGACTGTCTGCGAAACAGCGCCGGTGATGAGCCTGCTGCGGGCGATGATGCTGGAAGCAATGGAGGAGGTGTGAGCATGAAGGAGCTGGTTTTTCTGCCCGACCGGGATGGCCGGGATGAGATCGGCGATGCGTCCGGCTTTGTGCGCGTTGGTACGTCGGCCGATGCGCTGGGGCAGCTTGCTGCCAGGCTGACAGCTCCTGCCGCCCCCGTTGATGAGGCGTCGGACGGCGCTGCCTGGCGCAGTGCGTTGACGCTGGCCCTGCTCAGCGACGCCTGGCCGGATTCCGGCGTACAGCTACGCGTGATGACCATGGACGCCGACACCTCCGCCTTTGCGGCCTGCGTACTGGCTGCCCGTCCGGAGAAGGAGCAGGGAGAGCCGCTGCATCTGCTGCTCATGGAATGCGGGGACGAGAAAGTCCTGCTGGGTGTAGCGGACCGGTCGGCGGGTATCCGCCTGCCAGCGCAGAGGGCGCAGCTGCACGCGGTGCTGCTTGCACGGGCTGCCTGGATCAACCGGCAGACCGGCGCTGCGGAGGATCCCGTGCCTTACCTGAACGAGGCGGAGCGGACGCTGCTGCTTTGCCGCATGGAGCGGCTGGGACTGACAAGCCCTGCGGCACAGGCGTTCATGGAGGCGCTGCGGAATGCCGATGCGGAGGAGGAAGAGGCTGTCAGCCGGAGCGACGCCCAGGCGCTGCAGCGGCTGGCGCTGCGTACGGAGGCGGTGTGCGGCCTGAAGGAGTTTCCAGACTTCTCCGTGCAGGAGGAGCCCTGCATTCCGGGCGAAAACGCGCTGCTGCGCTGCCTGGCGGCGGATGCGCCGGAGGAAAGCCCCGCGCCCTGCCGCCGCTACCTCTGGCGCGGCGTACCCTTTGCCCGCACCAGCGCGGCGCTGGGCCTGACGGGCAGCAATCATCCGCAGGAAGCCGGGGCGCTTGAGGAGATCATGCAGGAGCTGACGCTGATGAGCGGCGGCTCCGTGAAGTGGAATTATGCGGCCTCCGTGGCCCTGCAGGACTGGCTGGACGGCCATCAGGCGACGATGCTTTCCCAGGCCCGGACGCGGCTGGAGGAATCCTGCGCGCTGCTGCGGCAGAACGGGACGCAGGTGCAGACGGCGGTGACGCTGTGCTGGCCGTGGAGCGAGAACTCCGGGGCGGTACAGGCGCTGCTGACGGAGGCCCTGGGCGAAAGCTGGCTGGAGGCGGCAAGGAACCCCTTCAGCGACTGTCTGACCCGCCTGACTGGCCGCCTGATGGGCGACACTGCCCTGCACACCTGCTGCGCCTGTGAGGACGGGGTGTTCCTGCCCCCGCTGTCCCGGGAAATGGCGGCCTGCGTGGCGCGCGAGGGCCATGCGGGCGGTCTGGCGCTGGACGCGATGCGCTTCCTTCCCCTGGAAAGCGGCGGCATGGAGGCGTCCTTCCTCCTGCGCGGTGCAGGAGAGGTGCGCTTTATCCGCACCTATGGCCCGGAGGAAATGACGGTTCTGACGGAAACGGAGGCTCCCAGCGTCGCTGTCTGGCCCTGTCTGCCCCTGGCGGGCTGGCGGGCGTATTATGCCTTTGTGCGCGGAGGCGTGGAGATCGCTGCCCTGACGGAGGACGGCTGGCGCAGCGTGACGCCGGGCGAGCCGACCGTCTCCGATGCGGACGCCGAGCCCGCTGCCGAGCCCTGGCGCCCCCTGGCGCTGGATGCGTACCCCGGGTGCCTGGCCGTCATGAAGGACGGCCTGTGCCTGGGTGCGCTGCCGAATATGCTGCCCGCATATGAGGTGGAGACGCGGGGCGATGTGGTCATCGGCATCGACATGGGCAGCAGCCAGACTGCCGCGGCCTTTGCCTGGGACGGCGTGCCGGGGCTGATGCCCCGACTGGACGCGACCCGTCTGCTGACATACGCCCCCGGCATGAGCGACGATGGCCTCCTGGCCAGCCTGGCGCTGGAGAGCGTCGTGCCCACGGCGGTGATGCTGACCGGCCCCGGCGAGGAGCTGTTCGTGTCCGGCCATGTTTTCTGCCCGGCCACGATGCAGGATGTGGCGGAGGCGGACGCGGCATGCCTGCGGGCGCGGCTGAAGTGGCGCTCGGACGCGGAATCCGTGCGGGCGCGCCGGCTGCTGCTGCATCAGGTGATGCTCAGCGCCGCCCTCAAGGCGGTCTATACCGGCGCCAAGAGCGTCTCCTGGCGCTTCTCCGTTGCCGACGATATGGGTGACGAGGGGCGTGAGGCCCTGCTGGATGCGGCGCGCGAGCTGGCACAGACCGTGTCCCGGCAGAGTGGCCTGCCCCTGACAGACGAACTCGCGCCCGTGACCTGGGCGGAGGAAAATGCGGCGCTGTCCGCCTGCCTGCGCGCAGAAGGCGCGGTGCAGAGCAGCTTTGCCGTGGCGGACATGGGCGCGGGTAGCACCAAGATGCACCTGTGGATGATGAACAGCGCCAAACCCGTGGGGGGCGAGGTGGTCTTCGAGGGCCTGCAGGATGTGCTGCTGCGCTTCTACCGCCGCAGCCCCGTACACCTCCTGGAGGATCTGGCGGACTGCGGGGACGAGCGCCTGCTGGCGGATGTGCTGACCTTTGTGGATCAGCTCAATCCTGACCTGGCCGGCCCGCGCCAGAACGATAAGCTGACCGTGATGCTGGACATGCTCCTGGCACGGCATGCCACGGCCATCGGCGCGCACATCGTTGCCCGCAACGGCGTCAATCAGCCCACCTGGCTGCAGGCCATCGCCCTGGAAACGGTGGGCGCGGCGCTGTGGTGCGTGGGCATGCTGCTGGCCCAGGCCGGGGAGAATACCATGACGGCGCATCTGCTGCCCCAGGATATGCCCGTGTGCGTGACGGGCCGGGGCGCGTGGCTGCTGGACACCCTGCCGCCCATCAGCCGCAATGCCCTGCAGAACCTGACGCATCTGCCCCTGCGGCTTGACCATCCGGTGCGCTTTATCACCATCCGCACGGCGGCAAAGCCGGAGGAGAGCGTGGCCATGGGCCTGTGTGTCACCCGGGAAACGGGCAGCCTGGCTGATGCGCCGCTCATCCGCACCCGGGAGAGCTTCTCCCTGCTGATGACCCGGCTGATGCAGCAGCTGTGCCTGAGCTTCCCGCTGCAGATGTGGCGGCTCCATGAGGGCCTGTGGGACTGGCAGAGCGGCGCGCTGACCCCGGCGGGGCAGGACAGCATCCGCCGCGCAGCGGCCAGCGTCTACGATCCGGAGGAGGACTTTGCCGCCACGGTGATGGCATTCCTGCGGACGCTGCGGAATACCCCCATTCTCTCCGACAGCGCCCTTGAGCAAAGGGCCTGACACGCAGAAGGACGGTCATAGATGAAACGGTGTTTGACGACGAATTCGACGCAATGGCGTAAACGCCTGAAGGAGTATGCCTGGCTGACCATCGCCACGCTTCTGATGGTGGTGGGCATCTACTTCTTCAAGTTCCCGAACCACTTCTCCACCGGCGGCGTCAGCGGTCTGGCGGTCATTCTGGGCCACTATTTCGAAGGCGTGGTGACGCCCGGCACCTTTGTGCTGGTGATCAACAGCCTGCTGCTGCTGCTGGGCTTTGCGGTATTCGGCAAGGGCTTCGGCGGCAAGACGGCCTATGTGAGCCTGCTGATGAGCGGCGCCACCTGGGTGCTGGAGCGGGTGATCCCCATGCCTGTTCCCATGACGGCTCTGGCGGATCCCGTGGCGGCGCAGCCCTTTGTGGAGCTGATCTTCGCCGTGTCGCTGCCTGCGGTGGGTTCGGCGATCCTCTTCAACCTGGAGGCTTCCTCCGGCGGCACGGACATCGTGGCCATGGTGCTGCGCAAGTATACCAGCCTGGACATCGGCAAGGCGCTGCTGTGCTCTGACCTGATCATTACGCTGATGGCCTTCGTGGCCTTCGGGCCTGCAACGGGGCTGTATTCCATTCTGGGCCTGGTCGTTAAGTCCCTGCTGGTGGATATGGTGCTGGAAAACATCAATACCCATAAGTACTTTCACATCATCACCACCAAACCCCAGGAGATCGAGCGCTATATTACCCAGACGCTCAAACGCGGTGCGACCGAGCTGCACGGCGAGGGTGTCTACACCCATGAAGACCGCACCGTGGTCATGACTGTCATGACCCGCCGCGAGGCCGTGCTGCTGCGCCGCCATGTGCGCAGCGTTGATCCGCAGGCCTTTGTGCTGATCATGAACACGGGCGAGATCGTCGGCAAGGGCTTCCGCGGCGTCAACTGACGCCCGCAATATACCCTGCGATAAGTACATCCCGAAATACACCCTGACGGAATAAATCCCGGAACACACCCTAAAATTGGAGGAGCCGCCCATGACGGAGCATATCACGTCGCTGAAGAACCCGAAGATCCTGGCTTGGAAGGCGCTGAAGGACCGAAAGGGCCGCAGGGAAAGCGGCTGCTTCCTGGTGGAAGGCCGGAAGATGGTGGAGGAGGCGCTGGCCTCCAGCTTCCCGGTGGAGGCGGTGCTGGCGGACGCCGAGCGGGTGGACGCCTTTGAGCTCCCTGCGGGCATCCCTCTGGTGACGATGCCGGCCCACGTCCTCGCTGCCGTCTGCGACACCAAAACGCCCCAGGGCGTGGCGGCCGTGGTGCGCATGGTGCAGAGCCCTGCGCCGGGCAGTCGGCTGGTGGCCCTGGATGGCGTGCAGGATCCGGGCAACGTGGGCACCATTCTGCGCACGGCGGACGCAGCGGGCTTTGACGGGGTGCTGCTGTCCCAACAGTGCGCGGACGTGTTCAGCCCCAAGGTGCTGCGCGCCACGATGGGCAGCATCTTCCGCATGGCTATCCGCGTGACGGATGACCTGCCGGGGGAACTGACGGCGCTGCGGGAGAATGGCTTCAGCGTTTTGTCCTCCCAGCTGGACGGCGAGCCCTTCTATCACCGGTCGCCGGTAGGGGAGAAATTCGCGCTGGTCATCGGGAGCGAAGGCAACGGCGTGACGGAGGCGGTGAAGGCCGTGGCGACGCACAAGCTGCGCCTGCCCATGCGCGGCGGCGCGGAAAGCCTGAACGCTGCCGTGGCGGCGGGCATCATGATGTACGAGCTGACGAGGGAGCTGCCGGAGACATAAGGAAAAGGCGGCATCCGCAGGCAGGTGAAGGCGGGATCGGGCTTGCGCCTGCGTCCTGACTGCAGCCAGATAGATCAGCAGCAGTAAGCCGCACGGGGCATGCTGCTGCTTCATACTTGCGTGATCAGAGAGGCGCTTATGGCGAAAATCATTGCAATATGCGGGAAAATATGCAGCGGAAAAACCCACTATGCCAAACAGATCAGGGAAACAGAGAGGGCCGTCATTCTGTCATGTGATGAATTGACCAAGGCGCTGTTCGATAATGATCTGGGTGAGAAGCATGATGAGATGGCGCTGAGGATTTGGAGTTACCTGAAGAAAAAATCGTCAGAATTGGTACATGCAGGGTGTACGGTCATCCTGGATTGGGGTTTCTGGAGCTGCGAAAACAGAAGAAGCCTGACTGCGTTCTGCCGTTCTCAGAATATCCGCTGTGAATGGCACTACATTGATGTTGATGACGAAACATGGCGGAAGAATATCGAGGAGAGAAACAGCAGGGTATTGAACGGCGAAGGCGGTTCGGATTATTTCCTGGATGAAGGGCTTATGGCGAAGCTGCTGTCCATGTGGGAAGCGCCTTCAAGAATGGAAATAGATGTCTGGCATAAGTTGGAGAGAGAATAAAGCTGTCGTGCATGGAACGAAAATCTCCATTTGTTCAGCAGCATAAACAAATGAGCATCCGGCATGACCACCGGATGCTCATTCTTCATTTATTTGGCTCTTCACGGAAAGTTAGGGAATGGTTTGTTTGACATGGCGCAGACATCTTCACCGCCATTGCGGCTGCATCAGAGCCTCAGAGGGGACGATGCGGCGTCTTTGCGGAGGGTTGCGCCCTCGTTCTTATTCATTCAAGCAACCCTCCGCAACGTCGCCGCCCCGATATGCAGCCGCCTTTCCGACGTGTTAGGAGCACGGGGGGGATCGGGGGGAAGCACCGGTTGCTTCCCCCCGACGCCTTTGCGCCGCTTTCGGCGGG
>JAFXDB010000006.1 GCA_017516305.1 Clostridia bacterium
AGGGTTGCGCCCTCTTTTTTCTTCATTCAAGCAACCCTCCGCAACGTCGCCGCCCATGAATGCAGCCGCCTTTCCGACGCCGTGGGGACGCGGGGGGGACGGGGGGGAATCGACTGTTCGATTCCCCCCAGCGCCTTTGCGCCGCTTTCGGCGGGCGAAAGCGGCTTCCCACTCGCATGACGCGACTTTCCCCTTAGAAAACGTGAAGAATCAAAAGGGAAAGCCCCTCCGCGAACGGAGAGGCATATGGGAAAAGAAATCACTTGCTCAGCACGATGGTCACGACCGACTGCATGGGCACGGAGAACTCCGTCTTCACTTCGCCGTTGTAGGTGCGGGCGAGGTCGCGTGCATTGCTCGTCTCGTGGATCTGCATGTTGGTGTAGCCGCTGAAATCGCCCTCCAGGGCGGCCACCTGGTTGGCGTAGGAATCGTTGATCAGCACGATGACCAGCTGCTCCTTGCCGCCGTTCTCGCCCTTGAAGGCCACGGGACGGAGGGCGTTGCCGCCGGAGACGTCCACGCGCACAAAGCCGGGACGCACGAAGCGGGTGTAGTTGCCGTAGGCCCACAGGCGCTTGACGGGCACGATGGACACGCTGCCGTCGCCGGACTCGGAGGCGTACATCAGGCCGTCATGGTAATTGCCGGGGGCCACGCCCACCCAGGTGCACCAGGACACCACGTTCAGGATGGTCAGATCCTCCTGCACGCACTTGGCCAGCACCAGGGCGCTGTCCATGCCGAAGTCGTTGCCGTTGACCATCTCGCACCACTCGCTCATGCGCAGCTTCACGTCCGGATAGAGCACCTTCATGTAGTTGCTGAAGGAGATCTTCGTCTGGGTGTTGGTCCAGTAGGAGTGACAGTCGATGGCGGTGAAGTGCTGGCGCAGGACATCGTTGCCCAGGATGGCGTTGACGTACTCGGGGGTCTGGCCGCCCCATTCGCCGCTCTCGGGGCCGGACAGCTCCACGCCCGCAGCCACCAGGGCGGGACGGCTCTCCAGCTCCTCCAGGAAGGCCAGGTACACGCCGGTGATTTCACTGGGCGCGTAGTGGCAGCCCTCCTGGCCGTCCGTCCACTCCCACTGGGGCTCGTTGATGGGGGAAATGAACTTGACGGGGATGCCCATTTCGACGAAATGCTCCGCCACGTCGCAGCAGTAGACGGCCCATTCGTCGTAGTTTTCAGGGTCGATGTTGCTGGTGGTGCCGGGGGTCAGGTGGGCCCAGCCGTTTTTGGTCAGGCGTTCCAGGGGGCTGTTGCAGAACAGCACGACCTCGGTCACGCCCAGGCGGACGGCCTCCTGCAGGAACCACTGGGCGCCCTCGTCCTTCGTCCAGTCATAGACGCCGGGGGCCGTCTCGAAGGACTGGGCACGGCGGTTGGGATCCCAGTAGCTGCCGTTGCCGCTGTCCGCGGAGCCTGCGCCCAGGTTGTAGCGGTAGTTCGTCAGGCCGATGCCGTACACGGGGTCAAACAGGAGCGTGGCGATGCGCTGACGGTTGGTCTTCATGGTGTTCTGGTACTTGGAGTCCCACAGGCCTGCATACTGCGACCACCACGCGCCGCTGGTGCCGAAGGATTCAATGGTCTGGTAGGTGACGGTCTCGTCGATCTTCATGCTGACCTCCGCCAGGGCGGGGAGGCAGACCGTGCAGAGCAGCAGGGCGGCCATCATCAGGGAGAGAAGTCGGGTCTTCATGGGTAACCTCCTTGATAAAAATGCCGGACACCGGCCAAGGCCAAGTGTCCGGCGAGGGAAACGGGATATGCTTACGCTTAGCCGACCAGACCGGAGGACTCCAGGTTCTCCACCAGCCAGCGCTGCGCAAAGAGGTACACCGCCAGCAGCGGCAGCAGGAAGATCAGCACGCCGGCCTGCTTGACTGCGTCGAAGGTCAGGTCAGAAGCCTTGGACAGGCCGAAGAGGCGGGTGGCAGTATCCTGCACCATGCGCTTCTGCGTGTCGTTGTTGGCAAAGACCGTGGCCAGCTTCGTGCCCAGGTACTGTCCGTCCGGGTCGAAGTAGCGGGTGAAGTAGGTGTCGCCGTAATTCCACACAAAGGCCAGGATCGCAACGATGACGATGGCGGGAATGGCGTTGGGCACCATGATGTTGAAGTAGGTCTTGTAGAAGCCGCAGCCGTCGATCAGCGCCGCCTCCTCCAGCTCCTTGGGGATGTTCTTGAAGAACTGGCTGAAGATGAGGATCATCAGGCTCTGGTTGACGCCGAAGCCCAGGATCGCCATCATGTACAGCGACCAGGGGTTACCGATCAGGTTCGTCTCCGCTCCCCACAGGCGCATGATGTAGAAGGCGTCAAAGTGCTGGAAGTACACATACTGCGCGACCAGCAGGGACTGACGCGGCACCAGGAAGGACAGGATGACCATGACGAAGAGTAGCGGGGTGACCCACTTATACTTCACGCGGGCCATGGTATAGCCGGTCATGGCGGAAACGAAGACCTGGATGGCCATGATGGCCAGGGCATAGCTGATGGAGGAAACGATGGTCATCGGGCCCGCCTTCATGACGTGGTAGGTCGCCATCTCGAAGGACATGGTGGAGAACTCCTCGGGCAGCCAGATGATGTTGGGGTTGCCCAGATCCTCGGGATTGGACAGCACGGTGGGAACCAGCTTCAGGAAGGGGTGAAGAATGACGAAGCACAGGCCCAGGATCAGGATGATGGTCACCAGGCTGATGGAGAAGCTGCCAATCTTCTTCTTGGCCATGTAGATGTTCTGCTCATTGGAGAGCTTGACCTTCTTCTTGGGCTGGTTCAGCGGGGGCGGGGTGGCCACGGCGCCGCGGTTGGGGACGAAGATGGACACGCCCGCGCTGTTGGGCTGCGTCATGGAGCCCTGGGTGGTGACGTCGGGCGTTGCGCCGGACTGCTTGATGGCCGCGGCAATGTTCGCCTTCTGACGCTTGTTAGCCATTGCTGGACACCACCTTTCTGAACAGCAGCAGGGCCAGGCCCAGCATCAGCAGCACGTTGAAGATATACACCACCGACAGCGCGGAGGCCACGCCGATCTTGCTGCCGTGTACCACGAAGCCGAAGTTGTAAACCTCCTCGGCGATCTGGCTGGTGAGGAACAGGTCGATGATGGTGTAGATGACCACGAACATGACGATGTGCATGATGGAGGGGATGGTGACCTTCCAGAAGGTCTCGTAGGCCGTGGCGCCCTCGATCTTGGCGACCTCGTACATGCTGGGGCTGATGGACTGGAGCGCAGCCAGGAACACCAGCGTCTGCACGCCGGAGCGGGCAATGACGGAGAAGATGTTCTCCACGAAGTCGATGATGGGATAGAGGTACTGCGAGGGGATGGCCGTGTAGTGGATCAGGAGACGCGCCACCAGACCCTCGGCAAACAGGCCGGAGGACTGCACCATCTCGCTGCCGGTGGAGATGGTCAGCATTTCCGTGACCACCTCCAGGCCCAGGATGATGGGCAGGAAGAAGATCATGCGCACCACTGCGCGGCCCTTGAACTGCCGGTTGGCCAGCAGCGCCAGGAACAGCGACAGGAGGGTGATCAGCGGCATGTTGATGAGCACATTGGTGTTCTCATCCAGCAGCACGCGCAGGATCTGGGTGTTGCTGTCCACCGTGGAAACCTCGGTGGCAAAGAGGTTGATGTAGTTCTGCAGGCCCAGGAAGGTGAAGCTCATGCCGCCGGCTTCCGGAATGTCGATCTTCTGGAAGGAGTAATAGATCGTCTGGCCCAGCGGGACGGCAAAGAACATCAGGAAGCCCAGCAGATAGGGGATGAGGAAGGTGAAGCCGAGCAGCTTGCGCTTGGTTTCATAGGTCAGGTTCACAGGGCGCCTCCTTCCTGCACAGGGGCGACCAGCAGGTAGGTGCCGGGCGCCACCGTGCCTTCGGTGGATTCATAGGGCAGGGCGCTGTAGTTGGTGATGACCACCACATCGCCCTCGTAGGTGGTGCGGAAGACCTGGGGCAGCAGCAGCTCGTGGTTGACGATGGCGTGGCCGCCGATCATCTCACGCAGGGCGTCACACTCGGCGGCGACCTTCATGATCTCGTCCTTCCAGGCGTCCCAGTGGACGGCGTACATGGCCTCGAAGTGGCTGCTCTTGAGCACATCGGGGTTCTGGGCGCTGATGGTGTACTTCACCGACATGCCCAGCTCAGCCGCCTGCATCAGGAAGTAATCCACATCGCGGGAGGACAGGTTGACGTCGGTGGAGACCACCTGCGTCAGGCCGGAAAGGGCCAGCTGGCGGAAGGGAACATCGGCGTAGTAGGCCGCATAGCCGCTGGACTGACGGGAAACGTCCACGGCGTAGGCGCCCAGGGTGACCACATCCGCGAAGGGGTTGCTCAGGGAGAGCGCCGCGCCGTCAGCGGAGATGGTTTCCAGCGCCGAGGTAACATACGCGCGGGACTGCACGGGGTCGATGACATCCTTATAGCGGTAATCGGCGTAGACGGTGCCGGCCAGGTCGCCGATGGCCAGGCTGGCCCCGGCGAGGGCCTCGTCTTCGGCCAGGTCCGCGCGGATCTGCTCAGCCAGGTAGCCGAAGTAACGCGGGGACACCAGCGTGTACTCCCGGATGGGATCCCAGCGGCCGTTCATCTGCGCGGTGTCGGCGCGGTAGAGGTAAACGGTCATGGGGCTGTTGGAGTAGTCGCGCATGGCGTGCAGGTAGGGGATGTAGTCGCGGCCGTTCTCGTACACGCGGCTCATATTCACCTGCAGGAACAGGTCGCTGCCGGCAGCCTTGGCGTCGGCGATCAGCTGCGCCAGGTCGCTGGCAGAGCCATTCTGCTTCACGAGGTCAAGGCCGTCGTTCAGGCCGGAGAGCATGCCGCCGTTGAAGGCGCCGTCATACTGGTAGGCAACGCCATGGCCGCTCAGCTCGCTGATGATTTCGCTGGCATCGGCGAAGGTGGTCATGGAATTGATGGCGTTGTAGGGCACGCCCACGAAGCGCTCCGTGAGGGTGACCGCGCCCATCATTTCCAGGTACAGGCCGGGGCCCTTGGGGGCCTGGACGGTCATACCGGCCTTCTCAGCCAGGTAATCGCGGTAGGTCATGGCCATGTCGTAGTAGGTGACCTTGCCGCCGTAGGGGACGTAGCGGACGGTGAAGTCCGTGTCGATGTGGCCGGAGGTTGCCAGGTAGGAGGCCTGGTTATCCGCGTAGGCGCCGTAGATGCGCACCCAGGAGTGCTCCAGGGTATCGACGGAGATGTACGCGCGGTTCTTGCCCGTGGTGGGCGTGGCCAGGGAAACGTGCAGGTTCGCCGTTTCGGCGCCCTTCTCGATGATGGCCAGCATGCCGTGGGTGCTTTCCGCACCGCCGTACATGACGCCGAAGACGGGCATCATCAGCTCCTCGCCGTACTCGCTCTGGAAGTAGTAATCGTTGATGTAGTCATTGTTCATGTAAGGACGCAGGACATCAGGGATCGTACCGTCAGAGGAGTTGAACTTCATCAGCGCGCCGGAGCCATCGGGCACGAGGAAGTAGCCCTGGGCGTCCGCGCTGGCAGCCTCTGCGCAGAGGTTGGGCAGCACATGGATGCGCTGGAGGGAGAAGTAATCGTTATGGGAGACGATCTGATCCGTGGGGATGTGAGCGATGAGCTCGCCATCCGCATTCAGGGAAACCTCCAGGACGACGCTGAAGCTGGCCAACTGCGGGTTGCCGGGAATCTCGCCGTACAGGGCGCAGTCCGCGGCCAGCATCTCGCTGGTGTAGCCGATCTGCAGGGCCAGGTCGATGATCTGGTTACGGGCAGACAGACTGGGAGGATAGGAGCCCTGCAGCGGGATCTTGTTGGGGTCCAGCGGGTCGGGCTTGTTGTAGTGATCCATGAAGGTCTTCACATACTTGACCTCGACGCCCGCGGCCTGCAGCTCCTCAATGCGCATCAGGAACCAGTTGTAGGTCTCCAGGGGCATGATCTTGGGCATGTAGGCGTTGTATTCACGGGTGCTGTCCAGGATGCGCATTTCAATGCGGACGCCGTTTTCGATGCGGTAGATGTGGTCGTAGTAAACGTAGGTGCTGTTGCTGATGACCTCGCCATTGGCGTCCAGCACGGGCTCGGCGGTTTCAGCGTAGAGCATGGTACCGGCGTCGTAGCTGTTCAGGGTGGTGAACACATTGTCCTCGCCCACGTATTCCAGCATCAGCAGGCACTTTTCGAGGCCTTCCTTGGCGCCGGGCATGGCGGAGGACCAGGTGTTGCCCTGCTCATCCGTGAGGGTGAAGATCATCTCCACCGGGTCCAGGGTGAGGGTGCGGCCGTTCTGCTCAGCCACCACGATGGTATCGGCCTTGCGCTTGTTGGCGCCCCTGTAGAGGTAGTTGACCGTAAAGGGGATCTCCTCGCCCACCACGCTCACCGCGGGGGCCTCCAGGGGGCACTCGTCGGCCTTCATGGAGAAGGCGGGGGCGTACCAGATCAGCGCGATGACCGCTGCCACGACCGCCAGGGTCAGCAGCGTCCAGCGGATGGGGTGGGAACCGTAGAAATTCTTGATCTTTTCCATCATACAGATTCCCCTCCTTTACTGCAGGCGGCGCATCAGCTCTTCCGCCACGGAGGTGACGAAGGAGAACATGCGCTCCAGCATGGTGAAGAGCAGTACGCCGATGAACAGGATGACGGCGGCGGCCACCACGGTCATGACCATGGAGGCGAGGTTGCCGGCAAAGCTGTACTCATGCACGGTGCCCAGGCCTGCGATGAGCAGGAAGACGAAGTAAGCGTAGCAAAGCATCTGCAAGGAGGTCAGGATCATGATCTCCTCGGTGGTGACGAAGTTGCTGGCAAAGGTGACGATGGCGTCGCCGATGATGAGCACCGTCAGGCTGTAGCAGATGACGATGTAGATGTCCTTGAGCTTACCCTTGCCGTTGAAGAGGGTGGTGATGGTCCAGTTGGACACCGCGCCCAGCACAACGACGGAGATGGTGGAGATGAAGATGGACAGCGCGTCCATTTCATCAATGTTGTTCATGTTCATGGGGAAGCCGGTGTACTGATAGCTCAGGCACCGCAGGACCGCGTAGGCGACCAGCAGGAGCGTGGCGATCAGCATGCTGCCCTGGTTGCGGAAGCGGATTTCGAAGAAGCCGTCAAAGGGGTGCAGAAGCGAGTGACCCCAGTAATGCAGCTTATCCTTGGTCAGCAGCTTCACTTGCTCAACCTCCTTTGCTTGCGGTGGTAGGCAACCTCACTCCACAGTACCGCGCCGATGGCCGCCACGGCGATCACTGCGATGATGCCGAAGTTCTCCTTCATGACGATGGTGCGGTAGCCCTTATAGGCGCGGGAGTAGAACTCGCGGTTGTTGCCCAGCTTGAAGTAGCGCATCGCCTCTTCGTACTCCTCCTGCATCAGCAGGTTCTTGCCGATGCCGGTGTAGGCGGTTTCCAGGTTGCCGCACAGGCGCAGCACCTCTTCGAAGTGCGCCGTGGCCTCCTCCCAGTTGCCGTCGTAGTAATCCTCGCAGGCGTCCAGCAGGGCCTGGCCGAAGGCGGTGGGCTCGAAGATGTAGACGCACTTGAGGCCGCGGTCGGCCACCACCAGCTTATCGCCCAGCCAGGCGATGCCGGTGGGGGTGCGGAACTGACCGGCGATGTTGCCCAGGGAGCCGAAGACGGTCAGCAGCTCGCCGTCGAAGTTGTACAGGAAGATGCGGCCGTTGGTCTTGTCCAGCACGGCGTAGGTGCCGTAGGGCTTCACGGCGATGTCCGTGAAGGCGCTGGGCTTGTCGGAGCGGATGTCGCCCACCACCAGGGTGTTGCCCATCTCGCGCAGGACGTTGGCGCCGGCGAAATTCAGGCGGAACACCTTGTCCGCAGAGGCGGAGTCGCTGGTGACGGCCATGACGAAGCCTTCGCCGTCCAGGGCGACATTGGAGAAGGCGGGTGCGTAGGTCTTGCCCATCTTTTCCTTCTGCGCATCGGTGGCGATGGACTTCCAGAAGAAGTCCAGCAGGTTCACCGTGGGCTCGTTCACGCCGAAGTAGCGGGAGAAGGAGCCGTCCTCGTTCAGCTCGATGATGCCCTCGTAGGAGGACTGCACCACCACATAAATGCGGTCGGCGTTGTCCACCACGATCTTGCTGGGCTTGAACTCGGTGGTGCCGGTCATGTTGTCGGGGCGGTAGATGAAACGCTTGAACAGGAAGGTGGTACCGTCCAGCACCACGATGCGGTTGTTGCCGGTGTCGGCAATGTACAGCTCGTTGGCCTTCTCATGGAAGAAGACGCCCTCGCAGCCCTTGAGGCTGGTGGTGGTCTTGCTGGTGGGGTCGTAGTTGCCGTTGGCGTCCACGGTCACGTTGGCGGTGCGGCCCTGGGCAGCCTTGTCGGCGTCCTTATGGGGCATCTTGATGGTGCCGATGGGGTTCATGCGGGCAATCTCGACGCCCTCGGGGGTGCAGACGGTGGCCAGGGAGCCGTCGGCGTTGAAGACGAACACGCGGCTGGCGTCCGGGTTGCTGTCCACGACGAAGATGCGGCCGTCGGAGGCGGTGCAGACGTCAGACACCGTGCCGAACACGTAGTTGCTGCCCAGGGAGTCGGAGTTGATGATCTGGGACAGGGTGAAGGCGGCAGGGGTGGACTTGATGTTGCCGAAGAAGTCGAAGGTGTAGCCCTGGTAGACATTGCTGGTGCCATCGGCGGCGAAGGAAACGCCGCAGGAGAGGATCAGGAGGGCGGCCAGCATGAGTGCAGTGATTCTCTTCATCATCTGTGCGCCTCCTTAATCCTTCATGCCCGAGGTGGACATGGTTTCGATGACGTTGGACTGGGAAATGACGAACACCGCCACGGGCACGGTCATCATGATCAGCGAAACTGCAGAGGACACGCCCGTACGCGCGATACCGCCGGAGACCAGCTGGCTGAGCACGTAGGACAGGGGCTTCAATTCCTCGGAGTAGATGAACACGCCGCCGGTGGTGCCCCACATCTGCTGGAAGGACAGAATGATCAGGGTGATCCATGCGGGCTTACACAGGGGCATGATGATCTTCCAGTAGATGGTGAACTCCTGTGCGCCGTCGATGGTGGC
>JAFXDB010000051.1 GCA_017516305.1 Clostridia bacterium
GTACATCGGCTCCACCGACGCGCGCGGCCTGCACCACCTGGTCTATGAGATCGTGGACAACTCCGTGGACGAGGCCCTGGCGGGCTTCTGCAAGCGGATCGACGTGACGCTGCACAAGGACGGCTCCGTCTCCGTCATCGACGACGGCCGCGGCTTCCCCGTGGGCATCCACCCCAAGATGGGCCGCCCCGCAGTCGAGGTCTGTCTGACGGTGCTGCATGCCGGCGGCAAGTTCGGCGGCGGCGGCTACAAGGTGTCCGGCGGCCTGCACGGCGTGGGTGCGTCGGTGGTCAACGCCCTGTCCAACCACTTCATGGTCACCGTTTACCAGGACGGCAAGATTCACCGCCAGGAATACTCCCGCGGCAAGATTGACTATGACCTGAAGATCATCGGCGATACCGACCGCACCGGCACCACCATCCAGTTCTGGCCGGACATCCGCTCCGAGGAGAATCCCGAGGGCGTGTTCGAGCCCGGCATCAGCTTTGAGCACGACGTGCTGAAGAAGCGCCTGCGTGAGATGGCCTTCCTGAACAAGGGCATCCGCATCGTCTTCACCGATGACCGCGGCGAGGAGCCCATCGTGCACGATTACTGCTACGAGGGCGGCATCAAGGAATTCGTCAGGTACCTCAACCGCAACAAGGAGGTTCTCTTTGAGGAACCCATCTACTCCGAGGGGCTGAAGGACGGCATCCTGGTCGAGGTCGCGATGCAGTACAACGACTCCTATTCCGAGAACGTGTACACCTTCGTCAACAACATCGCCACCCCCGACGGCGGCACCCACCTCATCGGCTTCAACACCGCGCTGACCAACGCCATCAACGACTATGGCCGCAAGTACAAGATCCTCAAGGAGAAGGATGACAACCTCAAGGGCGAGGACGTCCGCGAAAGCCTGACGGCCATCGTCTCCATCAAGATGGAGGATCCCCAGTTTGAGAGCCAGACCAAGTCCAAGCTGGGTTCTGCGCAGGCCCGCAGCGCCGTATACGAGACCGTCAAGGAGGCCCTGGCCACCTACCTGGAGGAGAACCCCCGGGTGGGCAAGATCATCCTGGATCGGTGCCTGAGCGCCCAGCGCGCCCGCGAGGCCGCTCGTAAGGCCCGCGAGGCCACCCGCAAGAACCCCCTGTCCGCCGCCTCCCTCCCCGGCAAGCTGGCCGACTGCTCCGAGCGCGACCCCGCCAAGTGCGAGATCTTCCTCGTCGAGGGTGACTCCGCAGGCGGCTCCGCCAAGGAAGGCCGCGACCGCCATTTCCAGGCCATCCTCCCCCTGCGCGGCAAGATCCTGAACGTCGAGAAGACCCGCGTGGACAAGGCCCTGGGCAACGCCGAGATCAAGGCGATGATCACCGCCTTCGGCTGCGGCTTCGGCGATGACTTTGACGAAAGCAAGCTCCGCTACCACCGCATCGTCTGCATGACCGACGCGGACGTGGACGGCGCACACATCCGCATCCTGATGCTGACCTTCTTCTACCGCTACATGCGTCCCCTGGTGGAAAAGGGCTATGTCTACGCCGCCATGCCCCCGCTGTACAAGGTCACCAAGGGCAAGATGGAGAAGTACGTCTACTCCGACGAAGAGCTTCAGACGCTGCTGGACGAGATCGGCCGCGACCCCAAGCCGGAGATCCAGCGCTACAAAGGCCTGGGCGAAATGAACAAGGAGCAGCTCTGGGACACCACCATGAACCCCGCCACCCGCACCATGATGCAGATCACCCCCGCCGACGCCATGGCCGCGGACGAGATTTTTACCCTCCTCATGGGCGACCAGGTGGAGCCCCGCAAGCAGTTCATCCAGGAAAACAGCGACCTGGTCAAGGACCTGGACATTTAATTCTGAATTCTTAATGCTTAATTCTTAATTATCAACTGGCTCTGCATCGAACGCTGACGCCTGCATGACCAACCAAATTACGAATTAAGAATTATGAATTACGAATTTTTATCGACCACAGGGAGATAAACACAATGAGCACCATTCAAGATAAGCTGATTCCGGTCAACCTTGAACAGGAGATGAAGAAGTCCTTCATTTCCTATGCCATGGCCGTTATCATCGACCGCGCGCTGCCGGACGTGCGCGACGGCCTGAAGCCCGTGCACCGCCGCATCCTCTACGACATGCACGAGCTGGGTATGACCCCGGACAAGCCCTACCGCAAGTCCGCGCGTCTGGTGGGCGACGTGCTGGGTAAGTTCCACCCCCATGGCGACTCCTCCGTGTATGACGCCATGGTGCGCCTGGCCCAGCCCTTCAACATCCGCTACACACTGGTGGACGGCCAGGGCAACTACGGCTCCATCGACGGCGACGGCGCGGCTGCCATGCGATACACCGAGGCCCGCATGACCAGGCTCACCCCCCACCTGCTGGAGGGCATTGAGAAGGACACCGTCGATTTCTACCCCAACTTCGACGAGACCCTCATGCAGCCTGCCGTTCTGCCTGCCCGCTTCCCGAACCTGCTGGTCAACGGCTCCAGCGGCATCGCCGTGGGCATGGCCACCAACATCCCGCCCCACAACCTGGGCGAGGTGATCGACGGCGTGGTGTGCATGATCGACAACCCCGACTGCACCATCGATGACCTGATGGAGCACATCAAGGGCCCCGACTTCCCCACCGGCGGCATCGTCCTGGGCCGCCGCGGCATCCGAGAGGCGTACTACACCGGCCACGGCCGCATCGAGGTACGCGCAAAGACCAGCATTGAGGAGATGGGCGGCAACCGCAGCCGCATCGTCGTCACCGAGATCCCCTATCAGGTCAACAAGGCCCGCCTGGTGGAGAAGATTGCCGAGCTGGTCAACGAGAAGCGCGTGGAGGGCATCAGCGCCATCCGCGATGAGTCCGACCGCGAGGGCATGCGCATCGTCATTGAGCTGAAGAAGGACATTTACCCCCAGGTGGTGCTGAACTTCCTGTACAAGCACACCAGCCTGCAGGAGACCTTCGGCGCGAATATGCTGGCCCTGGTGAACGGCCAGCCCCGGGTGCTGCCCCTGCGGGACATGGTGTTCCACTACCTGGAGCATCAGAAGGACGTGGTCACCCGCCGCACCCGGTTCGAGCTGAACAAGGCCCAGGCCCGCGCGCACATCTTGGAGGGCCTGCTCAAGGCCCTGGATCACATCGACGAGATCGTGTCCATCATCCGCTCCAGCAAGGACACCGCCACGGCCAAGACCTCCCTGATGGAGCGCTTCCTCTTCTCCGAGAAGCAGGCCCAGGCCATCCTGGACATGCGCCTGGCCCGCCTGACCGGCCTGGAGCGCGACCGCCTGCAGGCCGAGTACGACGAGCTGCAGGTGGAGATCGCCCGCCTGACGGCCATCCTGTCGGACGAGCGCAAGCTCATGGCCGTCATCCGCGAGGAGATCCTGCAGATCAAGGAGAAATTCGCCGACGAGCGCCGGACAGAGCTGACTACCATCGACGGCGAGATCGACGTGGAGGATCTCATCGCCGAGGAAGATATGGTCGTCACCCTGACCCGCCAGGGCTACATCAAGCGCATCACCAAGAGCGCCTACCGCAGCCAGAACCGCGGCGGCCGCGGCGTTTCCGGCATGACCACCAAGGAAGAGGACTACGCGGTGCAGATGCGCGTGGTGGGTACGCATGACGAGATCATGTTCTTCACCAACCTTGGCCGCGTCTACTCCCTCAAGTGCTATCAGATTCCCGAGGCAGGCCGCCAGGCCCGCGGCACGGCCATCATCAACCTCCTGCAGATCGCCTCGGGCGAGAAGGTCACCCGCATGGTGCCCGTGCCCAAGGGGACGGACGCGACGGAATACAACCTCGTCATGGCTACCCGCGAGGGCATGATCAAGAAGACCCCCTACGAGGACTTCCGCAACCTGCGCAAGAATGGCCTCATCGCCATCAACCTCAAGGACGGCGACGAGCTGATCGGCGTGGAGCTGACAAGCGGCGCGGACGAGATCCTGCTCTCCAGCCGCAAGGGCATGTCCATCCGCTTCAACGAGGCGCATGTGCGCCCGATGGGCCGCGCCTCCATGGGCGTGAAGTCCATGAGGCTGGCGGAGGGCGACGAGATCATCGACATGGCTCCCATCGAGGAGGGCGCAACGATCCTGGCCATCACCGAGAACGGCTACGGCAAGCGCACCAACCCCGACGAGTACCGCGAGCAGGGCCGCAACGGCAAGGGCATCCGCGCCATCAACCTCACCGACAAGACCGGCGACCTGGCCGCCCTGCTGCTGGTGCACGAGGAGGAGGACATCCTGCTCATCACCGACGACGGCACCATCATCCGCACTCCCGCGGCGGACATCCGCCTCTGCGGCCGCAACACCCAGGGCGTGCGCGTGATGAAGCTGGCTGAGGGCAGCAAGGTCATCGGCGTTGCCCGCGCAGAAAAGGAAGAGGAAGCCCCCGAGGAGATCACTGCCCCGGATGCGGACGCCGACAACGCTCCCGCTGTGGATGGCCTGACCGGCGAAGCCATCGTCCCGGAGACGGAGGACGCCAATGAGGTCACCGCGCCGGAAAGCGATATCTGAATCCCATAACCGGGTCAAATGAACCCAACACAGCCCGGCAGGCCGCAAACCTCGCCGGGCTGATTCTGTACACAGGAGGTTCCCATGCTGAAGGACTACCTGGAAAGCAAGCCCGCCATCGAAACCCCGCGCCTCCTCCTGCGCCCGCTGACCGCAGACGACGTCCCCGACCTGCGCCGCTGGCTGGCCCGGGACGAGATCTACACCTACTGGGGCCGCCCGGCCAGCAAGGGCGAACGCGAGCCGGAAACGATGTTCATCGACCCGCGCCCCTGGGTCAAGCGCAAGCCCAGCCCGGACTTCAAGTGGGGCGTCGTCCGCCTGGACACAAACGCCGTCATCGGCGATATCTCCGTGTTCGATATCGAGAACAGCCGCATGGGCAGCGTCGGCTATCGCTTCGACCCCGACGAATGGGGGAATGGCTACGCCACCGAGGCCCTGCAGGCCGCCGTCCGCTTCATCTTCACCCACACGGAGCTGGATCGCCTGCAGGCCACGGCAGACGTGCGCAACACCGCCTCCAATCGCGTGCTGGCAAAGTGCGGCTTCGTCCACGAGGGCACCGTCCGCCGGGGCAAGATGGTATCTGTGTACTGCGATTACAACATCTGGGGCATGCTGCGGGAGGACTTCGCGGCCCTGCCCGGGGAGGATTGACCCATGAACTACGACCTGTATGCCAGCATCCTCGTCATGCATGACGAATTCCGCCCCACTGACGAGGGCGTATCCCTCGCGGTGGACTTCTCCGCCCCCGGCCTGAACGCGCTGCGGGAACAGTACGGCCTATCCGCCATCGCCGGGGACGGCTCCGCCTTCGACCGCGCCGTCCGCGTCATGGACTGGCTCACCACCCACGTCCGCCACAACGGCAGCTGCAACCCCGAGGGGGAGCGCGGCGCCATAACGGCCCTCGCCTTCGCCTTCGACCAGCCGGAGAAGGGCGTCAACTGCGCCTGGCTGGCCACCACGCTGACGGAGTGCCTGCTGTCCCTGCGCATCCCTGCGCGGACGGTGTACATCATGCCCTTCGCGCCCTATGAATGCGATAATCACGTCGTCACCGAGGTGTGGACGGGTGACGCATGGGTCATGCTCGACCCCACCTGTAACTGCTATGCCCGGGACAGTCAGGGGAAGCCGCTGAGCGTCCTTGGCCTGCGCGCTGCCCTCGCCGCCCGGCAGCCAGTCGGCTTCAACGACGGTCTGCGCTACAACGGTCAGCCTTACAGCCGCGAGGAGCACCGCGATTACCTCGCCAAGGATCTGTGCTGGCTGCGCATGGCGGAGGTCTCCGGCCGGGCGGACAGCCGCTTCGTGACCCTTTCTCCCGTGGGCTTCGACCCCCACCGGCATCAGCTGCTGAATGTACAATATCGTCTGCAGGTGCAGGGTGATCAGCCCTGGCTGCGGGACTGGCTGAAGTGGCTGGAGGACAGCGGCAGCAACGAGGTCTTCTGCAGCCCCGATGACGCCCTGCAGCCGCCGCGCATCATCGCATAAGGAGGCCGCCATGACCGACCACACCCACCGCCCCACCTACCTGAACTTCATGAACACGAAGGAAATCGGTTCTTCACATTTTCTTAGGGAATGACTAACAATGTAAGCAGGAAGTCGCTTTCGCCCGCCGAAAGCGGCGCAAAGGCGCTTTTTCCTATTCGGAAAAGCTAACGGAGCTTTCCCCTCGTCCCCCTCCTGGCCCCGAGATGGCGGAAAGGCGGCTGCATATCGGGGCGGCGACGTTGCGGAGGGTTGCTTGAATGAATAAGAACGAGGGCGCAACCCTCCGCAAAGACGCCGCA